>CAXTDA010000049.1:0-14733 GCA_964242935.1 uncultured Burkholderiaceae bacterium
CGAACGGTCGCTGGTGCACCGTCGACTTCCGCCGCTTCGCGTCGACCGTCGCGCCGACCATCCACGTGATCGGCGACGCGATCCAGATCGCCCCGGCGATGCCGAAGAGCGGCCACATGGCGAACGCCCACGCCAACGTCGCTGCCGCAGCGATCATCGCCGAACTGAACGGCACCGAAGCCGATACCGCCCCGATGCTGACCAACGTCTGCTACAGCTTCGTCGACGACGAGCGGGCGATGCACGTCGCGAGCGTCCATGCGTACGTCGCCGCGGAGAACACCTACCGTACCGTGCCGGGCTCCGGCGGCCTCTCGGACGGGCCGAGCGCACTCGAAGGGGTCTACGCGCGCCAATGGGCGCGGACGATCTGGGCGGACGCCTTTGGTTAGCGCTCAGCGCCGACGCCGTCGCCGGCGATCAGTGCGACGAGGCGCTTGTGCTTGACGCGACCACCCCCGGTCGCCCCGGTCCTGCTCGCCGCGAGCGAGCCATTGGCGACGAAGTTGGCAATCTGTGTCTGCCCGTCTTCACGAAGGAACTGCTCGAACGCCAGCGTGATCTGCGGCGGGGTCCGCGACGGCAGCCGGACGACGAACCACTGGCGGGCAATCGGGTTGTTGGGAAGCGGCAACAACTTCAGGAGGCCGGCCTTCAACTCGAGCACGCAGGTATGCATCGATACGTAGGTCGGACCGAAACCGGCGGCGCACATCTGCTTCAGCGATTCGTTGCTGCACAGTTCGGAACCGATGCGCAAGTGAAGCCCCAGCTCGCGGAACATGCGTTCGAGGGTCGTGCGCGTACCCGACCCGCGCTCGCGCACCAGCAGATTCGCCTGGGCGAGGGTCGACAGGCTGAGCGACTCGTGCGACATCAACGGATGATCGGGCGCAGCGATGAACGCCATCGGATTCTTCGCGAACGCGGCGGCGACGGTCTTCAGTTCCTCGGGTGGGCTCCCCATGATCGCGATGTCGATCCGATGCGACGCGAGGCTGCGCACGATCTCGTCGCGGTTCCCCACATGCAGCTTGACCCGGGCCTTCGGGTTGCGGTTCAGGAAGACGATCAGCAGATGCGGTACCCAGTACTCGGCCGTGGTCACCGCGCCGACGTTCAGCGTTCCTGAGAAATTGCCGCGAAGCGATTCCATGTCCTCGCTCGCTTCGTTCCAGAGCGACAGGACGCGTTCGGCGTAGCCGTTCAGAAGTTCGCCCGCATCGGTGAGCCGAACGCCGCGACCGGTCCGCAGCAGCAACCTGGAGCCGACCGTCTGCTCGAGCGTTCCGACCTGGATCGACACGGCAGACTGCGTCAAGTGCAACTCGTCGGCCGCCAGCGAAACACTGCCCAGACGCGCGACGATGTTGAACGTCGTCAATTGGCGCAGGGTTCCCGACTTGGCGAGCGGCATGCGCCGATATTAGGAAAACGCGGTATCGATGTCAAAACAAACAATTATCCTTTCTGGCTATTGGTCCTTACAGTCGTTGCTGTCATCCGGACGAGTCCACCTCTGTTGAAAAGAGACTCGAGATTCTGGTGGCATCAGGAGACAGAGATCCGTCGCATCGGCGAGCTCCGGTTCAGCTGACGCAAAACAACGACGAGAAGCTCGCGGCACCGGTAGGTGCCTTCGCATGCGCTCGACCGCATGCACCCCGATGCCATCGCGAATCTCCAGTGACGACGCACGACGTGCCCGTTCGCTCGAACCGGCGCGACCCGTTGATTCTCGGAGGAGAACATCGATGTCGGAATCGAAAGTCGCGAGCCGGCGGCAGTTCCTCGGCTACACCGGTGCGGTCGGATTCTCGTCGCTGATGGCGCAGGCGATCGGCGTCGATCTGGCGCTCGTCACCGTCGCCGGCGCCCAGGCCGGCAAGCGCGTCGTGCAGCCGTTCACGTTCGCGATCATCAGCGACTCGCATCTCTACAGCATACCGGACCACAAGTTCGACCGGTCGCTGGAAGACGCGGTCGCGCAGGTCAACGCGCTCAATCCGCAGCCCGACTTCGTCATCTACGGCGGTGACATCGCGCAGAACGGGACCGAGGACCAGCTCGTCAAGGGCAGCAAGATCCTCGCGAAGCTGAAGATGCCGATGAAGGTCATCCCCGGCGAGCACGACTGGTACCTCGACATGGGCACGGCGTGGCGCGGCCTCTTCGGCAACGAGACGTGGTCGATGGACCACAAGGGCGTCCACCTAATCGGGATGAACTCGATCCTCGTCAAGGATTTCTGGACCGGGGCCGGCCTGTCGCCGAAGGAGCGGATGGGCGTGATGGAGATGCTCGAGAGCCCCATCGCCGGACCGTGGGGTGTCCAGGCCCAGCAGCTCGAATGGCTGAAGAAGGACGTGAGCGGGCTCGGCTCCGAGACGCCGATCGTCGTCTTCACGCACTCGCCGCTCTGGGACTACTACCCGCGCTGGAACTTCCAGACGTCGGACGCGCCCGAGATCCGCCGCACGCTGTCGAAGTTCAACCATGTGATGGCCTTCCACGGCCACGTGCATCAGACCGTCTACAACAAGATCGGCAACCTCAGCTCGATCGGCTCGCTCAGCACGTCGTGGCCGTGGCCCTACCCGGCCGTAAATCTGCCGTACCCGCAGTCGCAGATGAATCGGTCCGACCCGTCGAACGAGACCGACGGGATGGGCACGCAGGCCATCGCGATCAGCAGCGCATTCGTCGGCACCGTGCAGCACCAGCCGTTCGGCGATTCGCTCACCCCGTTCATGAAGAACGGCTACAAGGTCTGAGGAGCCTCCATGAAAAACGAATTCAGGGCGTGGTCGTTCGCGGCGATGACGGTTGCGGGCGTGCTGGCCGTGGCGGCCGCCGATGCGCGCGAGCCGTACACACCGGCGGAGCTGGCGGATCAACAGGCGAAGCTGCTGACGCTCGTCGACCGCGGGCGCGACCTCTGGCACGGCAGCAAACCGGAGATGTCGTCGAACGGTCTCGGCTGCGGCAACTGTCATCCCGACGCCGCGGCGGCGAATCCGCAGACCTTCCCGAAGTGGATGCCGCAGTTCAACAAGGTGGTGCCGTTCCGCGAGATGGCCAACTGGTGCATCCAGAATCCGCAGGCCGGGCAGGCGCTCGACGTCAACAGCGACGACATGTTCGCGATGGAGGCATACGCCTTCAACCTGTACCGCGGCGAGAAGATCGAGCCGGGCCTCGCGTCCCGACAGACGCCGCCGATCGTCGTGAAGTCCGGGGTCGGCTATCCGAAGAAGCCGTCGGGGATCGGCGTCGACCGGTAGACCGTCGCATCGGATCGCGCAGCACATCGGCCCGCGACACCATGCCCACCGACGTCGGGGCGGACCGATGACGCGCAACGTCGTGCTGTGGATCGCGGCCGCGGCCTGGATGGCGGGCCTCGCCGAAGCCCACGCCGCGCAGCGCTGCGACACCTCGACCTATCCGCTGTCGAGCGCGTCGTCGCGCTTTCGCACCGATGCGGACGGCACCGTCACCGATACGCGATCGCGCCTGATGTGGATGCGCTGCTCGGCGGGGCAGACCTGGGCCGGCAACCATTGTGCCGGGCCGGCCGGATCGATGTCGTACGCGGCCGCGCAGGCCATGGCCGACGAGATCAATCGCCGCGGCACCGCGTTCTACAACGACTGGCGCGTCCCGCGGATGCCGGAGCTCGCATCGATCGCGGAGCGCCAGTGCGCGGAGCCGCGCATCAACCTCGAGGTGTTCCCGGACACGCCGCCCGAGTTCTACTGGACGGCGACCTCGCGCGGCGGACAGGGTGCCGACGGGTTCGGCTTCGCACTGAGCTTCGGCGACGAAGGCTTCCGCTTCGTCGATCGCTCGGAAGCCAGTCACCTCCGCCTGGTGCGCAATGCGTTATGACAACGAGCGCAGGCGCGAGACGCTGCGGCGGATCGGCCTCTTCGCCGCCCTGGTCGGCTGCGGCCTCGGCACCACGAGGAGCGTCCAGGCCGCCGGCTGGCAGGGCTTCGACGCGACCTCGATGGAGGCGCTCCTGCGCGCGCTCGGCAGCACCCCGATCGACAGCACCGCGATCGATTTGGACATGCCCGACTTCGCGGAGAACGGCGCCGTCGTGCCGGCGACCGTCGCGAGCCGGCTGCCACGAACCGAGCAGATCGCGCTGGTGGTGGAATCGAACCCGTTCCCGCTGGTCGCGCGCTTCGACATCGCGCCCGGGACCGAGCCGTTCCTGTCGACCCGCGTGAAGCTCGCGCAGACCGGCACCACGTATGCGCTGGTGCAGGCCGATGGCCGGCTCTACTGGACCAGCCGTGACACGCGGGTCGTGATCGGCGGATGCGGTGCCTGACCCGCTCGCCGCCGAGCCGATCCGGATCCGGGTCCGGTTGAAGGACGGGGTCGCGGAAGCGCACGTCCTGATGCCGCATCCGATGGAGACGGGCTTTCGCGAAGACGCCGCGGGTCATGCCATCGAAGCGCACTACATCACCGAAGTCCACATCGCGCTGGCAGGCCGCCCCGTGCTGAACGCGCGCCTCGGCATCGCGGTGGCGACCGATCCGCTGCTGACGTTCCGCTTCCGTGGTGCACGGACAGGCGACCGCATCACGGTGGCATGGACCGACAACCGGGGCGTCTCGCGAAGCGACGAGGCCCTCATCGCATGAACGCCGATTCACAAAGGAGCAGCCCGATGCACCACCGCAACCGAAGAACCTTCCTGATCCGACTGGTCGCGACATCGGGCGCGCTCGCCGCGCTGCCCGTTCACGCCGCCGAGGAGTCGAGCGAACGGGTCACGGAAGCCGATCCCTACGCGAAGTCGATGGGCTTCAAGCTCGACACCAACCAGGTCGACCAGGCGAAGTATCCGCGACACGACGCGACACAGCACTGCGCGGTCTGCCAGCTCTATTCGGGCAAGGCCGGCGATCCGCTCGGGCCCTGTTCGTTCTATGGCGGGCGCCTCGTCGCGCCCACCGGCTGGTGCCGCAACTTCAAGGCGCTGAAGGCGAAGGCCTGAACCACCGTCGTCTTGCCATCTGCCGCAGCAGCAGGCTACCGGGAGTCGAAGACCGTGCGTACCGTTCCTGACAGGCCCACCGACCGGCACGATCGCGCACGGGCCGCGCGTCGCGGCACCCTGCCGATCGCCTGCGCGATCGCGGTCGCGACGTTGCTTGCCGCCTGCGAGCGGCCGCAGACGATCCAGCGCGGGTGGCGCGGGACGAGCTCGCACCAGATCTATACCCAGAAAGGCATCGATGCCCTGACGGCGATCAACCAGATTCCGGAGGCCGAGGATCCCGCCGATGAGGACTCGCCGCCCGTGAGCGAGGTCTTCAAGAACGTCCAGGTGCTCAACGACATCAGTTCGGGCGAGCTCTCGCGACTGATGCAGGCCCTGTCGACCTGGATCGCGCCCGACGAGGGCTGCGAGTACTGCCACAACCCGAAGAAGCTCGAGTCCGACGAGAAGTACACGAAGGTCGTCGCGCGTCGCATGATGCAGATGACGCGCGACATCAACACCAACTGGCGCTCGCACGTCGGCGAGCCCGGCGTGACCTGCTGGACCTGCCACCGCGGTCAGGCGGTCCCGAGCGGCGACTGGTTCGCGAGCGTTCGACCGAACGCCGCCGCGAACAACCAGGCGATGTTCACCGGCAAGAACTTCCCCAGCCCGGTCGCGGGCAACTCGGCGCTGCCGTACGACCCGCTGTCGACCTATCTGACGACCGGCAACGAGATCCGCGTCCAGGGCACGGTCCCGCTCGCGGGCAGCAACCCGGTGTCGATCAAGTCGGCCGAGTCGACCTATGCGCTGATGATCTACGTCTCGCAGTCGCTCGGGGTCAACTGCAACTATTGCCACAACACGCGGGCGATGGGACGGTGGGACGAGAGCACGCCGCAACGCGGCACCGCGTGGTACGGCATCCGCATGGTCCGCACGCTCAACACGTCGTACCTGATGCCGCTGCAGTCGACGTTTCCCGACTACCGGTTGAGTGCGGAAGGCGACGGGCCGAAGGTGGGATGCGCCACCTGCCACAAGGGCACGTTCAAGCCGTTGTACGGCGCGAGCTCGCTGAAGGACTATCCGATCCTGGCCGGCGTGACCGGACCGCATCCGCCGGTCGTCGCGGCGGACGCCCCGGCGACGACGGCCGAGGCGCTGCCCGCGAAGGCGGTCGAAGAGAAGGCCGTCGATCCGGCGCTGCTGTCGCGCGACCAGAAGTAGGTCGCAGGACGGCGATGCTTCCCGAACTCGGCCATCTCGCGCTGATCCTGGCGCTCGTCATGGCGTCGGTGCTGGCGACGCTGCCGATCGTCGGCGCCGCGCGGAAGCGCTCGCGCTGGATCGCGTTGGCGCGCCCGGCCGCGGAAGCGCAGTTCGTCCTCGTCGCGTTCGCGTTCGGCTGTCTCGCGTGGTCCTTCGTGGTCAACGACTTTTCCGTCGGGATCGTCGCGACGCACTCGAACTCGCAGTTGCCGATCGCGTTCCGCTTCGCGGCGACCTGGGGATCGCACGAAGGCTCGCTGATGCTGTGGGTCCTGATGCTCGCCGGCTGGACGGTCGCCGTCGCGACGATCGAGCGCAACCTGCCGCGCGAGATGCTCGCCCGCGTGCTCGGCACGCTCGGCATCGTCGCGGTCGGCTTCCTCGCGTTCCTGCTGCTGACGTCGAATCCCTTCGGTCGACTGGTCCCCTCTGCGCTCGACGGCCGCGACCTCAATCCGGTGCTGCAGGACTGGGGCATGGTGATGCATCCGCCGATGCTCTACATGGGCTACGTCGGCTTCGCCGTGGCGTTCGCATTCGCGATCGCCGCGCTGCTCGCCGGATCGCTCGACGCCGAATGGGCCCGGCGCGCGCGCCGCTGGACGACCGCGGCCTGGTGCTTCCTCACCGTCGGCATCGCACTCGGCAGCTGGTGGGCTTATCGCGTCCTCGGCTGGGGCGGCTGGTGGTTCTGGGATCCGGTCGAGAACGCGTCGTTCATGCCGTGGCTGGTCGGCACGGCGTTGATCCATTCGCTCGCGGTCGCGGACCGGCGCGGGGCCTTCAGGCGCTGGACCGCGCTGCTCGCCATCGCCACGTTCTCGCTCAGCCTGCTCGGCACGTTCCTCGTTCGTTCGGGCGTGTTGAGCTCGGTGCACACGTTCGCGAACGATCCGCTCCGCGGCGTCTTCCTGCTCGCGTTCCTGGTGATCGTCGTCGGCGGCTCGCTCGCGCTCTTCGCGTGGCGCGCGTCGCGCATCGCGACCGGCGGACACTTCGCGTTCCTGTCGCGCGAGACGTTCCTGCTTGCGAACAACCTGCTGCTGATGGTGGCCGCGGGGACGGTCTTCCTCGGCACGCTGTATCCGCTGATCCTCGACGCGTTCGGCCTCGGCAAGATCTCGGTCGGGCCGCCGTACTTCGAGTCGGTGTTCGTTCCGCTGATGGCGCCGCTCGCGTTCCTCGCCGGAATCGGCCCCCTCGCGCGGTGGAAGGAAGCCCGCGTCCCGGAACTCGCCGATCGACTGAAGGGCGCGCTCGTCGTCTCGGTCGCGACGGCGATCCTGCTGCCGGTGACGCTCGGCCGATGGTCGATGTGGACCGCGCTCGGCCTGCTGCTCGCGACGTGGATCGTGGCAGCGTCCGTGGCCGGGCTGCTCGAACGCATCCGCACCATCGACCGCGGCTTCGGTGCGCGTCTCGCGGCCCAGTCGCGCGGCTATTACGGGATGCTCGCCGCGCACTGCGGCCTCGCGGTGTTCATCGCCGGGGTGACGCTGGTCAAGAGCTACGAGGTCGAGCGCGACCTCACGCTGTCGGTCGGACAGACGGTGGACGTCGGTTCGTACACCGTGCGCTTCGCCGGCGCAGAGGACGTGGTCGGTCCCAACTACGCCGGTTCGCGCGGCACCGTCGAAGTGCTCCGTGACGGCGTACCGATCGATCGCCTGTTTCCCGAGAAGCGCCGCTTCAACGTGCAACAGACCGTGACGACCGAGGCGGCGATCCGGAGCGGCGTCGCCGGCGACCTCTACGTCTCGCTCGGCGAACCGTTGCCGAACGGCGCCTGGAGCGTGCGGCTCTGCTCGAAGCCGTTCGTCGCCTGGATCTGGGGCGGCTGCCTGTTGATGGCGTTCGGCGGCGCGCTCGCGGTCAGCGGCCGGCGCGATCGGCGGGCTGCGGGGCGCGTGCCCGTGGCCGCGACGCAGACCGCATGACGGTCGCCTTCGTCGCCAGCGGCTCGCTGATGATCGCGCTCGGCCTCGCATGGCTGTTGAGGCCGATCGGCGCGCGGGTCGGCATGCAGCGCGAAACCGCGCGCGGAGGGCACGGCAAGACGAATCTCGCGCTGCTGGCGATCGTTCCGTCGGCGACCATCGCGCTGTATGCAGCGCTCGGACGCTTCGACGCGATCGATCCGCCGATCGATGCCGACCGGGCCGCGGCGGAGACCATGGTGGCGCGGCTCGCGAGCCGTCTCGAAATCACGGACGACGTCGCCGGTCTCCGGCTGCTCGCCCGCTCGTATCTCCAGCTGCAGCGCCCGGCCGAAGCGACCCGAACCTACCGGCGCCTGGTGGCGATCCGACCCGACGATGCCGGGCTCGAGGTCGATCTCGCCGAGGCGCTGGCGGCCGCGGACGGCGGCCGCATCGGCGGCGAGGCGATGCGCCACATCGGGCGGGCGCTGGCTCTCGATGCGGACGAACCGCGCGCGCTGGCGATGGCCGCGAACGAGGCGGTGGAACGCGACGACCCGGACGCGGCGATCCGCTACTGGACGCATCTCCGCGCGCTCGTGCCCGCGGACTCGGCGGTCGCTCGATCGCTGCGGCAGAACATCGCCGAAGCGGGCGAGCGGGCCGCGGCGAAGCAGTCCCCTCGCTGAGCGACGTCAGGAGCGAAAGCGCGCGAGCAGTTCGCGTGCGCTCGCGACCAGCAGGACATCCAGCGGACGCTCGGTGCCGCGGATGCGCGTCGACTGCGTCGACAGTCCGCCGATGTCGAGGCCGGCCTGGCGCGCCACTTCGGCGGAGACCGCGAGCTGGACGTTCGCGTCCTTCGCGATGAATTCCAGTCGCGACGCGACGTTGACCGCCGGCCCGACCACCGACATCGACGACGAATCGCCGACGCCGATCCGGCCGTGCACGTGCGGCCCGCAGTGCAAGCCCATCGCGACCCGGAGCGGTTCGGCGAGCTCGCTTTCGAGCCGGGTGTTCAGCAGCGCGATCAGCCGGTCGACCTCGGCGCAGGCGAGCAGCGCGGACCGACAGGCACCGGGGAGCCCCGACCGATCCGCGAACACGGCGAGCACGCCGTCGCCGGCGCGGTCGTTGATCCAGCCGCCGCTGCCGTAGACCGCCTGCCCGACGGTATGCATGAAGTGGTTCAACAGGTAGATGACGTCGTACGGCAGCCTGTTCTCGGTCATCGCGGTGAAGCCGCGGATGTCGACGAAGAGGACGGCCAGCTCGCGCTCGGCGCTGCCGCCGTCATCGTTCTGCACGAACACGGGGAGGTCCATGCCCTTCGCCAGGCGGACCAACGGCATCACGGTGGCCGCCGCACGCACGTGCGCCTGGCACGCGAGCCGCACGTTCGTCGGCGCGCCGACCGAGCGCAGCGTGCGGAGCTCGGCTTCGCCCGGTGGCATCAGGCCCGTCTCGTCGCCGACGACCATGACGCGACAGGTCGAGCAACGGCCGCGGCCGCCGCAGACCGACATGTGCGGGATGCGATACATGCGGCTCACCTCGAGCAGCGTCGGACCTTCCGAAGCCTTCACGAGCGGCCCGGACACGTACTGCACGGGGATGCGCATCGCCTGCCGCTCCCGCAGCGTCCGCGCGATGCCGACCAGGACCGCGAGCAGCGCGAGGCCGTAGAACGCGAGTTGCGCGTCGGACCGCCATCGCACGATCGTCGCCGTGGTCGGGGCGTCCGGCCAGTGCGTCGCCGCCTTCAGCGCCGCGAAGGCCGCCGGGTCCGCGGTGACCGCTTCCATGTGCCGGCCCTGGGTCACGACGCCGAGCAGCGCCGTTGCCGGTAGCAGGACCGCCGCAACGAGCAGGTAGGGCGCGACCTTTCGATAACGCGGCGCAAGGCGAAGCCAGTAATGCATGCCGAGGCAGCCGTGGGCCCAGACGATCAGCAGCAGCAACGTCTGCTGCAGCATCGTGTCGGGCCAGATCTTGCGAAGCTCGTACGGATAGCTGGTGTCGATGCCGAACACGAGGTTCGATACCCGCGTGTTGACGATGTGCGGCAACAGCAGCAACGGGATGCCGAGTCCGAGCGCGAGCTGCAGCCACTCCCAGGGCGGCAGCCGGAAGGTCCTTCGCTGCGCGATCTTCGCGAGCGCGGCCGCCGCATGGACGAGCAGCGCGGCCGCCAGGACGACGGCGCCCGGCGTCGATCGGGTGACCGCCGTGCGCCAGTGGTCGAACGCGACCATCGCGTCGAGGCTGACCAGCCCCAGCGCATGGTTGAAGAAGTGGGTCGCGGCGAAAGCGAAGAGGACCAGGCCCGTTCCCAGCCGCACCCGCTGCGCGACGGTTCCTCTCCACAGGACGTGCATCGACGTCGTGCCGGCGACACGGTCCCCGGATTACATGTGCTCGATCATCACCTGCCCGAACGCGGAGCACGACACCTGCGTCGCCCCCTCGAGCAGACGCGCGAAGTCGTAGGTCACGTTCTTCGACAGGATCGACTTCTCCATCGAGCTGATGACGAGGTCGGCCGCCTCGACCCATCCCATATGCCGAAGCATCATCTCGGCCGAGAGGATCTCGGAGCCCGGGTTGACGTAGTCCTTGCCCGCGTACTTCGGCGCCGTCCCGTGCGTGGCCTCGAACATCGCCACCGAGTCGCTCAGGTTCGCGCCCGGCGCGATGCCGATGCCGCCGACCTGGGCCGCGAGCGCGTCCGAGATGTAATCGCCGTTGAGGTTCAGCGTCGCGATCACCGAGTACTCGTTCGGGCGCAGGATGATCTGCTGCAGGAACGCGTCGGCGATGACGTCCTTGACGAGGATCTCGCTGCCGGTCTTCGGGTTCGTGAACCGGCACCACGGCCCGCCGTCGACGAGCTCCGCGCCGAACTCGGACCGCGCGAGCGCATAACCCCAGTCGCGAAAGCCGCCCTCGGTGAACTTCATGATGTTGCCCTTGTGGACCAGGGTCACCGACGGCTTGTCGTTGTCGATCGCGTACTGGATCGCTTTCCGCACGAGCCGCTCCGTCCCTTCGCGCGAGACCGGCTTGATGCCGATGCCGGACGTGTTCGGGAAGCGGATCTTCTTCACCCCCATCTCGTCGATCAGGAATCTGATCAGCTTCTTCGCCTGGTCGCCCTCCGCGGCGTATTCGATGCCGGCATAGATGTCTTCGGAGTTCTCGCGGAAGATCACCATGTCGACCTTCTCGGGCGCCTTCACCGGGCTCGGCACGCCGGCGAAATAGCGGACCGGCCGCAGGCAGACATAGAGGTCGAGCTCCTGACGCAACGCGACATTGAGCGAGCGGATGCCGCCACCGACCGGCGTCGTCAGCGGCCCCTTGATCGACACCACGTAGTCCTTGAGGATGTGCAGCGTCTCGGGCGGCAGCCACATGTCCGGACCGTAGACGCGGGTCGACTTCTCGCCCGCGTAGATCTCCATCCACTGGATCCGCCGCCGGTCGCCGTAGGCCTTCGCGACCGCGGCGTCGACCACCTTGATCATGACCGGCGTGATGTCGACGCCCGTGCCGTCTCCCTCGATGTAGGGAATGATCGGCTGGTCCGGCACGTTCAGTGAATAATCGGCGTTGACGGTGATCTTCTCGCCCGCGCTGGGTATCTCGACGTGCTCGAACATGGGTTCTCCGAAGATGAATCAGGGCAGACGTGCGTCTGGCCGAACCGCGATCGCGGTGTCGTCGACGAGCCGCCATGGCGGCTGGCCGAGGGCCGAAATTATGCCCCAACCCTCCCTGCCGTCCTGCGGCCGGCCGGACTCGCCGGCGTGCTGATCGCGCTCCACAAGCCGTACGGCGTCCTCTCGCAGTTCACGACCGACGACGGCAAGCCGACGCTCGCCGACTACATCGACGTCCCCGGCATCTATGCGGCCGGACGCCTCGACCATGACAGCGAAGGCCTGCTGCTGCTGACCGACGACGGCCCGTTGCAGCGCGCGATCACCGACCCGTCCCGGCAGCTCACCAAGCGGTACCTGGCGCAGGTCGAGGGGGTACCGGAACGGCGGGACCTCGATCGCTTCGAGACGGGGATCGACGTCGGCGTCGGTGCCGGTCGCTTCCGGGCGCGTCCGGCAAAGGCCGTCGCGGTCGAACCGCCCGCGGTCGCCGAACGCGTCCCGCCGATCCGCCACCGCGCCGCGATTCCGACCGCGTGGATCGCGGTCGACTTGCACGAGGGCCGCAATCGTCAGGTGCGCCGGATGACGGCCGCGATCGGCCATCCGACGCTGCGCCTGATTCGCGTCGGCATCGGCGCGATCGACCTGTTCGAGCTCGGCCTCGAGCCGGGTGCGTGGAAGCCGGTGGATGCGGCTAAACTCGCGTCGACGCGGTCCCCGTCGGGGACGGGCCGGAGCGTGTCCGGCCGCGGTGCGTCGTCGCTGTCAACCGGCTTTCGAAACCGGCGTTATTGGGAATG
Organism: uncultured Burkholderiaceae bacterium; assembly: GCA_964242935.1. Classification (GTDB taxonomy): domain Bacteria; phylum Pseudomonadota; class Gammaproteobacteria; order Burkholderiales; family Burkholderiaceae_D; genus CAHJXF01. The sequence goes on from CAXTDA010000049.1 coordinate 12,668, forward strand.
ACCCGATGCTCTGGCCGATCGTCTTCGCAAGCCACTCGAGTCGGACCGATAATCGATTTGTGACAAACTTTGAGGAAAATCACATGAGCAAGCTGATCGCCACCCTGGTTGCCACGCTGTTCGCAGCGACCGCGTTCGCGCAAACCAACGCCACGCCGCCGGTGCAACCGGCCGCCGGCACCACCGCGTCGACGACGCTGAAGAAGCCCGACGGCACCCCGGTCGGCGCCGACAAGCCGATGTCCGACAAGAAGGCTGCGCGCACCGCGAAGAGCAAGGCACGCAAGGCGAAGCGCGACGAGAAGGTCGGCGACAAGCCGCTGAACTGATCCTGTTGCGGCGCGTCCGCGACGAAGATCGATGCCGGCCTCGGGCCGGCATTTTTCATGGTGCTGCGATGAACGCTCGAGACGGAGGTTCGGTGCCGTACGAAGCACACGGGGCAATGCGACGCGCGAAGGCCAGGGCCGCGTCGTTGGTCGTCGCGACGGCCCTGCTCGCCTGCTTCGGCTCGCCCGCGGCGGCACAGAACGCGGCGACCGAGTTCCGCGTCATTCCGCTCACCGCGGGAATCCACGTCATTCAGGCCGAGGTGGCGGTCGCGCCGGCCGAGCGTTCGAAGGGCCTGATGTTCCGCCCGGCGCTCGGCCCGAGCCAGGGCATGGTCTTCCTGTTCGACGAGCCTGGGGTGCAGTGCATGTGGATGCGCAACACGCTGATCCCGCTGTCGGTCGCGTTCATCGACGATGACGGCCGGGTCATCAACGTCGAGGACATGGCGCCGCAGACCGAGACGAACCACTGCGCGAGCAAGCCGGCCCGCTATGCGCTCGAAATGAACAAGGGCTGGTTCGCGAAGCATGGCATCGGCGCCGGCGTCCGCATTGCCGGCTTGCCGCGCGTGGCCCGCTGACCTCGTTCTCGCGAAATGTGCCGAAGCGAAAGCCGATCGCGACGTGGTCCGCGAAGTTGAACTTGGTCGAGAACCGCCGTTCGCCGTCGCGATAACACGGTGCGATCGCGTCGAGGCCGATCCCGACTTCGATGAACGGACCCCCTGCGAACGCATGGCGCAGCACCGGCTCCATGCCGACCTGCGTGTAGTTGCTGCGAGCCCCGTCGTTGCGGTCGTGGACAAACCATTGCCCGACCACCGCCTCGCCGTAGACCGACCACGGGCTGGCCGCGGTCAACCCGAACGGATGGAAATCGCGCGTCGCCCCGCTGCGGCTCCGCCGACGAACGATCAGCCGAGATTCCTGCTCGCGAAATCCCAGTTGGCGATCTTCCAGAACGCTTCCATGTACTTCGGACGCGCGTTTCGGTAGTCGATGTAATAGGCGTGCTCCCAGACGTCGCAGGTCAGGAGCGCCGTGTCGGAGCCCTTCAGCGGCGTGTCGGCGTTGCCCGTCGTGACGATATCGACACCGTCGCCCTTCTTGACGAGCCATGCCCAACCCGACCCGAACTGGCCGATCGCGGCCTTCGTGAACGCTTCCTTGAACGTCGCGAAGTCGCCCCACTTGGCCTTGATCGCGTCGCCGATCGCGCCGGTCGCTTCGCCCCCGCCGTCGGGCGACAGGCTGTTCCAGTAGAACGTGTGGTTCCACACCTGCGCGCTGTTGTTGAAGATGCCGCCAGACGACTTCTTGACGATGTCCTCGAGTGACGCCTCTTCGAACTCCGTGCCCTTGATCAGGTTGTTCAGGTTCGTGACGTAGGTCTGGTGATGCTTGCCGTAGTGGTACTCGAGCGTCTCCTTCGACACATTCGGCGCGAGTGCATCCATCGCGTACGGCAACGGCGGCAACTGATGTTCCATCGATTCTCCCTTCGCGGCTGGCGATCGACCAGGGTGTCGGACCGCAGGCGCGTTGGTCGTCCGCGCGCATTCGTTGCCAGCATCGAGGCGCGATTCTATAGAACGCCGCCGACGCTGCGATGCGACCGTGCAACATTCAGGAAACGACTGACAGCGGCGCGACCGCGCTCGTCAGGGTCGGCGCGACCGCGCCGCCGACGCCGCCACGTCCGCCTCGAACGAGCCGTTCGCGACCTCGATCGTG
>CAXTDA010000050.1:0-14553 GCA_964242935.1 uncultured Burkholderiaceae bacterium
GCCCAAGAAGATCGTCATCGACTCGCTGATCCCGGCGTCGATCGAGCGCTTCCCGTGGGGCGGCCACCTCGGGATCAAGCTGGTCGGCGCGGTCGTCGAGGAACTCGAGAAGTCGTCGACGACGCTGATCTTCTGCAACGTCCGGAGCCAGGCCGAAATCTGGTACCAGACGCTGCTCGCGGCGAAGCCCGAGTGGGCCGGCATCCTGGCGCTCCATCACGGCTCGCTCGACAAGGCCGTCCGCGACTGGGTCGAGCTGGGCCTGAAGGCCGGCACGCTGAAGGCCGTCGTCTGCACGTCGTCGCTCGACCTCGGCGTCGACTTCCTGCCGGTCGAGCGGGTGCTGCAGATCGGCTCGGCGAAGGGCGTCGCGCGGCTGTTGCAGCGCGCGGGCCGCTCGGGTCACGCGCCGGGCCGGCCGTCGCGCGCGACGCTGGTCCCGACCAACGCGCTCGAGCTGATCGAGGCCGCGGCCGCGAAGCGCGCGGTGGCCGCGCGCCGCATCGAGCCGCGCGAGGCGCCGAACAAGCCGCTCGACTGCCTGGTCCAGCATCTGGTCACGATCGCGGTCGGCACCGGCTTCACGGCCGACGACCTGTTCGACGAGGTCCGCACGGCCTGGTCGTACCGCGACCTGCGGCGCGACGAATTCGACTGGGCGATCGCGTTCGACGAAGGCGGCGGTGCGTCGCTCGCGGCGTATCCCGACTACCAGCGCATCGCCCGCGATACCGACGAGCCCGACACGTTCCGCGTCCCGCGCGCCGACCTCGCGCGCCGCCACCGGATGAGCATCGGCACGATCACCGCCGACACGTCGATGTTCGTCGCGTGGCTCGCGACCGGCGTGAAGCTCGGGCAGATCGAGGAGGGCTTCATCGCGCGGATGAAGCCGGGCGACGTGTTCGTCTTCGGCGGGCGCGTGCTTGAACTGGTCCGCGCCCGCGACATGACCGCGTACGTCAAGAAGGCCACGCGAAAGCACGGGCTCGTGCCGACCTGGCAGGGCAGCCGCATGTCGCTCAGCTCCGAGATGGCCGACGCGTCGCTCGACATGCTCCACCGCGCCGAGCACGCGAGCGACGCCTGGTTCGCCGACGAGCCCGAGATGACGGCGGCGCGCCCGCTGCTCGACCTGCAGCGCCGCTGGTCCGCGTTGCCGGTGACGGGACGCCTGGTCTGCGAGATGATCGAATCGCGCGAAGGGCATCACTTCTTCTGCTACCCGTTCGCGGGACGGCTGGTCCACATCGGGCTCGGCGCGCTGCTCGCCTGGCGGGCGGCGCGCGAGAAGCCCGGCACCTTTTCGATCTCGATGAGCGACTACGGCTTCGAACTGCTGTCGGCGGAACGCTTCGACTGGCCGGGGCTGATCGCGGGCGGCCTGCTGTCGACCGACCGCCTGCTGGAGGACGTCGTCGCGTCGCTGAACGCGAGCGAGCTCGCGCAGCGCCGCTTCCGCGAGATCGCGCGCATCTCGGGGCTCGTCTTCACCGGCTACCCGGGCGAGCGCAAGTCGTCGCGCAGCATCCAGGCGAGCTCGAGCCTGTTCTACGAGGTGTTCCGGAAGCACGACGCCGGCAATCTGTTGCTGTCTCAGGCCGAGACCGAGGCGCTCGAACAGGAGCTCGAGATCGGCCGCCTGCGCGAGACGCTCGAGCGGATCGCGACCTGGCAGCTCTGCATCACGCATCCGGTCCACGCGACGCCGTTCTCGTTCCCGCTGATGGTCGAACGCTTCCGCGAGGAAGTGACGACCGAGAAGCTGACGGAGCGCATCGCGCGGATGCTGGCCGAGCTGGAAAGTGCCGCCGGCGGGTCCGATGGGCTGCCGCCATCGCTCGATCCGGCCGACCAGGTCGTCGTCCGCCAGGCGGCCGTCAAGCGGGCGAGCAGGAAGAGCGGCCGCGAACGCGGCTACGTCAAGCGCGTAAAAACCGGATCATGAGTCGAACGCTCGCATCGCTTCCCGGTCCCCGGCGCTGGCCGCTCGTCGGCAACCTGCCGCAGGTCGACGCGAAACGCATGCACGTGCGGCTCGAGTCCTGGGCCGCCGAGTACGGCCCGCTGTACCGCGTGCATCTCGGCCGCGGCGACGTGCTGGTCGTCGCCCGGAGCGACTGCATCGCCGGCATGCTGCGCGACCGGCCCGACGGCTGGCGGCGGCTCCGCTCGATGCAGTCGGTGATCCGCGAGATGGGCGGCCACGGCCTCTTCTCGGCCGAGGCCGACGACTGGCGCCGCCAGCGCCGGCTCGTGATGCGCGCGTTCGACCCGCGGCACCTGCAACGCTTCTTCCCGTCGCTGGTCCGCGTGACCGAACGGCTGATGGCCAGGCTCGAGGACGCGGCCGCAAGCGGCGAGGCGCTCGACCTGCAGGCGCTGCTGATGCGCTACACCGTCGACGTCACGGCAGGGCTCGCGTTCGGGGTCGAGGTCAATACGCTCGACCAACCCGGCGACGCGCTGCAGGCGCACCTCGACCAGGTGTTCCCGATGATGATGAAGCGCATCTTCGCGCCGGTGAAGTGGTGGCGCCACGTGCGCCTGCCGTCGGACCGGCGCTTCGAGGTCCATCTCGCGAAGGTCCACGAGGCGGTGGCCGGGTTCGTCGCCGCGGCCCGGCAACGGCTCGCCGACGACCCGTCGCGCCGCGACGCGCCGACCGACCTGCTCGAGGCGCTGATCGCCGCGGGCGACGACGCCGGGGGTTCGCTGAGCGAGGAGGAGGTGGTCGGCAACGTGATGACGGTGCTGCTCGCCGGCGAGGACACGACGGCCAACACGCTCGCGTGGACGCTGTACCTGCTGTATCGCCATCCCGACGCGCTCGCCGACCTGGTCCGCGACGTCGACGCGGTGCTCGGCGACGATCCGCTGCCGCGGCGGTTCGACGACACGAAGCGGCTCGACGCGATCGAGCGCTGCGTCCAGGAATCGATGCGCCTCCACCCGGTCGCGCCGATCATGCTGATGCAGAACAACGAGCCGACCACCGTCGGCGACGTCGCGCTTGCGGCCGACACGACCGTGCTCTGCCTGACGCGGCCAGCGGCCGTCGACACCGACGTCCGGCCCGACGCCGACGCGTTCCGTCCGGGCCGTTGGAATGAAACCGACGCGGCAATGCGCGGCCTGCTGAAGTCGTCGATGCCGTTCGGCGCCGGCCCGCGCCTGTGCCCCGGGCGCTCGCTCGCGATGCTCGAGATGAAGATGGTGTTGTCGATGATCGCGCGCAACTTCACGCTCGTCGACGTCGCCACCCATGACGGCACGCCACCCGACGAGCGGCTCGCGTTCACGATGTACCCGGTGGGCCTGAAGTTGCGGGTCTCGAAGCGCTAGACTCGCGCCCCATGCAACAGACCCGCATCGCCGGCCAGACCCTGCATCTCCTGCCCGAACGGGCTGCGTTCTGGGCGGAACGCCGCCTGCTGCTCGTCGCCGATGCCCACTTCGGCAAGGCCGCGACGTTCCGCGCGAACGGCATCCCGGTCCCGCACGGCACGACCACCGACAACCTCCGGCGCCTCGACGCGCTCATCGAGCGCTGGAGCGTCGAACGCATCGTGTTCCTCGGCGACTTCCTGCACGCGCGCGAAGCGCAGGGGTCGCAGACGATGGTTGCGCTGGCCGCATGGCGGCGGGGGCATCACGAGGTCGCAATGACGCTGGTCCGAGGCAACCACGACAAGCGCGCCGGCGATCCGCCTGCGCACCTAGGGCTCGAAATGGTCGACGAGTCGCACGTCGTGGGACCGTTCTCGCTCCGCCATCATCCGGATCCGTGCGACCGAGGCTATGTGCTGGCCGGCCACCTGCATCCCGGCTGGCAACTCGGCAGCCGTGCCGGCGACGGCTTGCGGCTACCGTGCTTCTGGTTCGGCTGCGAAGCAGGCTCACGGGTCGGCGTCCTGCCGGCCTTCGGCGCGTTCACCGGGACGTGGGTCGTGGACGCGCTGCCCGACGACCGCGTGTTTGTCGTCGCCCCCAATGCCGTGCATGCACTGCGGCGCGGATGTACCGACGCGGTCGCGTCGCTGTCGGTTGACTGCACGGAAGCTGCCGCGGCCGGAGGAGATCAGCGGACGACCGGTTCGACGGGGCATGATCCTCAACCGAAGAAGCAGCAGTAAGGTCGGAAAATGCGGGAAGGGAGCTGTCGGTTTCCTTTCAGTCTTTCAGATTAGATCCTGTCTGCACCGAAGCAGAACGGCAAAGGATGTTCACCGAATGAGCAAGAGCAGACATTAAATCCTTGACCTAAAATCAGAAACGGCGGCTTCCAAACGGCGAACACCTTCTAAAATTTGCGACTCCGCAATCGACGCGAAGCTAAGGCGCAACGCCGTCCGGTCCGGCTTCTCGGCAAAAAACGGGGCGCCAGGCACAAAGGCGACCCGATGCTTTAACGCGAACGGCAGCAACAATTCAGTGTCTAGAACACCTGAGTCTTTCGCCATAGTAGCCCAGATAAAAAGCCCCCCAGGAGGATCACTAAAATGCATTGAATCCGAGAATGCTTCTCGCAATGCACAACCCAGAGCGCGAGACCGCTTCCTATAGAGCTCTCGTACATTATTTAGATTGGCTTGCATGCGGCCCGAGGCCAAATATTTGGCAGCTGTCGACTGCGCAAAAGTACTTGTGTGTGCGTCACTAAACTGCTTGCAAAGGACTAACTTATCAAGCAATTCAGGATTCGCAATCACAAAGCCAATGCGAAGACCCGGGCTCAGCACTTTGCTTAATGATCCGCAGTAAACGACTAACCCTCTGCTTCCTGGCACCTGTTCGCTCAGTGCGAGAAGACTAAGTGGTGGGACATCTCCAAAGTACAAGTCACTGTAAGGATCATCCTCCACCAAATATACTTGATGCCGAACAGCAATTTCCAGAAGTTGCTTCCGGCGCTCCAGTGTAAGCAGCAAACCACTCGGATTTCCAAACGAAGGAATCAAGTAAATAAGCTTCGGTGAACGCTCAACTATCAAGCACTCCAAGCTCTCCGCGATAACTCCCTGCTCATCTACAGGCGCCGATACCAAATTTGCGCCGTAGAGCCGGAAAGATTGAATGGCCGCTAGAAAGGTAGGGCCCTCAACGATCACTCGGTCATGTGGATTGATTAAGGACTTGCCTAACAGGTCTATACCCTGCTGACTACCGGTGGTTACCAGGATTTGTCCGGCATCGATGCCCACTACGCCTTTCGTTTTCAACCAAGTCGCGAGCTCTAGACGCAAGGCATCTAAGCCTTCAGTAGATCCATACTGAAGTGACTCGGCAGGCGAATCAGAGAGGGCTGTGCTTACAGCCTGTTTGATACCTGGCAAATCAAACGTTGCACTATCGGGAAAGCCCCCCGCTAAACTAATTATTGAAGGATCCTTCAGCACTGAGAAAAGCTGCCTAATTACGGAGCTCTGAACGCCAGCGAGACGAGTAGCAAATTGCAAAGTGGTACTCCAGATAGATATAAAACACCCAGCTCGCTCGTTCGGATGACTAGATCCACAGTGATACCCTACTCGACTGATCAAGTCAAACAAAAAGATTCTTATCAATGCAAACCAGCCAACAAGGCGGCGCCCGCCCGTAGGTCATGGAGTGGAGTGTGCTTGGGTCGCGTTGGTGCGTCGAGTTTTCCGTTTTGGTGCGATTGCGGCGCGTCCCGACCACGTTGACAACTGGCCGGCATGGCAGACTGATCCGAACTTCGGTATCATAGGCACGCGAGTACCCTCCGGTACCGCGTACCCTTTACTCTCGACAAGGACTCATATGGAATTCGACCACATCACCGGTAAGCAAAATCCGCTTGGAATGGACGTGGAAGTTGTCACGGAGCGACTAAGCGTCGTATCTGAAGAGTGGATTATGTACAACGAAGAAGTCGTACCCGTAGAAGTAAAGGAATAATAGCAATTTGCGGATGCGATTTCCTCGCATCCGCATTATCAGTGTATTTCGTCAAAGTCGTTTAGGTCCGGGCAGTTAGACCTATTGGAACGAAGCCGCTGGTCACTTTGGTCGGTATAGGCTCATACGAATGCGCCCCGTGAAGATGTCTAAGTGGTAAGACGTATGTATCCATTCTAGAGAGTGAGCGCCATTTGGACATGGTAAGGCCGCGAGTTAAACTATCGCATCACGTCATCGAGACCGATTCGGGGGATCTATGCATTGGCGACGTGCGAGACAATTCATACGTATTCCGAAGGCCGCGCCCTTCGTTACGGACTTTGCTCGATAAGCTCGATGGAAGTCGTACCATGTCAAGACTGGTAAAGGATGTTCAAGCGGTACACCCGAATATACCTGAGACGGAACTGCTAGCAGCAGTTGAATTCTTGGAAGGGCTCGGGTTGCTAGATGACGCCTCGCTGATGTCTAAGTCACTGTCGACGTATGAGCTCGCTTTGTACGATCGCCAAATGCTGTACTTCTCGGCCGTCGAGAAGGCTGGGAGGCCCGCGTTTGAATATCAAGAGAGATTGAAGAGTCAGCACGCGACTGTGTTTGGCTTGGGCGGCTGGGGAACCTGGATAACGCTAAACCTTGCGCTGTCCGGTTTTGGGCACCTCTGCTTGGTTGACGGTGATACCGTCGATGTTTCCAACCTAAATCGCCAAGTGCTTTATGAACAGGCTGATTTAGGCAAGTTAAAAGCCTTGGCTGCCGCGGAGCGCGTTGCGGTTATTAACCCATATGTTGCCGCAACGCCCAAGTCGGTATTTGTCCGGAAGGATAAGGCGCAAGTTGAAAGTTTGATTTCGCCAGAGACCACCGTTGTGTTTTTAGCTTGGGCGAATATGGGGTACTACCGGAACGGAACGTGCGAAGAGCTAATTCATGCGGCTTGCGCCGAGCGGAAGATTCCAGTAATTGAGATGGGCGGGGATCCGATGGATATCAGCGTTGGTCCTATTTTTCTGAATGACGGTGCATCGGCGACGTTCCTAGAGTCTAGGACGCGACAGCGAGAGAACTTTTTAGGCTCCGCGGAAACGCCGGTTTCGAACGCTGACTTGAAAACCGCCCGCATCATGGGCAAGTTCAGTGATGGGAGTCGTGTGGTTAACGCTTGGCAGAACGCGTCTTCGATATCGGCGATGGCTGGGCTGGCCGTGGGGGAGGCGATAAAGGTTTTAACGGGCTGCGAGACTTCGCGATTAATTGGACGACGCTTCGTGCTATCACTCACGGATTTTAACTCGCAGCTCGAGAGTCTTGGGACGATGAACGGCACCGAAGTGCATAGGCGCTAGAGATGGACAGAGGCTCCTATTTATCGGACTTCTCCCAAGTAGATATCGTTCGACTTTCAGCGGCGTACTCCAAGAATGGATTTGTGTCCATTGACGGCCTGTTCCAATTGGAGGAGCTTGGCAAATTGAACCGATATTTGCGGGATATGCAATGTGAGTGGTTTCGCATTGTACGATTTGATGAGTATCAAAAAGATTGTCGCCTTGATGATCCTGAGCTCCCATCTTTATTAGAACAATTACAATCCCGTCGGCTTACGGCGAAGCTAGCCTACTCTTTCGAGAGGACGCTCCCTCATAATGAAGGTTGCGGATGTGAGTTGTGCGGATTTTGGGAGACGATGCTGAGTAGCCCGATCGCTAAGCTCGTGGAGCAGGTCTCAGGTCATACAATTGAGCGCTTTGAGACTTACTATGCGACGCGCTTTAAACGGGGCGATTTTCTCACTGTCCACACTGACCCCCACGCAAAGGTAGGGTTTGTGTTAAACCTCACTGAAGATTGGCGGCCCGACTGGGGCGGTCTTTTGCATATCACGGATCGTGCGGGGAAAACTGTTCTGTCAACTCTGACGCCGGCACTCGGGATGATCTTTCTTTTTGAGATTAGTCGCCAGCCGGTTCCGCATTTTGTGTCGGAGGTGTGTTGCGACGTTCCACGACTACGAACAGCGCTGACCGGAAGATGGTTATGAGCGATGCGGCGTACGATCGCTCCGCAGCAACGGAGGAGCTAGTTTCTGGCTGCGGCTATATGCTGGTCCGGAGCTTTATCAATTGCACTGAGGCCAACCGCTTGCGAGAGTTGGTAGTATCGTTGGCGTCTTCAGGATCCACGCCCCAAGTAAAAGTGACAGCAGCACGAGGTGATCCTTCCCGACGGCAGGTTTATAATCTTCCCGCCGTCGACAACGCGTTTGGAAATATACACATTGACTCGCATCTTTCGAGGCTTGCATTAGACACACTAGGCCGCTCGTATAGAATGATTGCTTATTTCGCGAGTGTAATGAGTGCAGGCGCGTCCGGGCAGGAGCCGCACATTGATTATCCCTACGCAGTGATGCGTGAACTAGGCGCATTTCCCTCCGGTACGTGGGGAGGCACGATGTTGAATTTCCAGTTTGTCTTAATGCTTAGCGAGTTTACCCGCGAGAATGGAGCAACGGGTATCCTTCCGCGGTCGCAACTGCGGGGTGCCTACCCAACACCAAGGACTTTTACCGAGGATTATCAACTCATTGAGGGCAATCCCGGCGATTTGCTTGTTTTCAACGGTTTGGCTTGGCATGGTGCCACGGCAAACCGTTCTGAAATTGTTAGGGTTGGCGTGGTTGGTGCCTATGTCCCGTGGTTTGTCCAAGATCCCGGCTCAATAAAGCCGGTTGATACATCGTGAGTCCATTGGGTTCATGGGCGGACGCGAAGGCTGTATTTAAGCTTTCTCTGCCTATTTTAGCAGCGAGCCTACTGCAGGTCGGCGTACTTACTATAAATGTAGTCTTTGCTGGAAGGTTGGGCGCGCATTACGTAGCAGCAGTTTCGGTCGCCGAAAGCCTTTGGTCAATTGGTTTCATTAGCATCAATGGACTAGCCGTCTATCTTTCCTCAGAGGTTGCCCGTCTCGGCCTCGGCGCCGCGGCTCGAGCCGAGGGTAGCCTTCTTTTGACTTGTGGCCAGCTAACAGCGTTGTGCTGTTTCATTGTCACCGTGATTGAGCTTGGTGTGGTCGCGTTGCTACTACCTACGGTGATTGACCCGTCTTTAGTTCTAGACGTTAGGTCGTTTTTGCTGGTTCTTTGTCTGGGGGGTCCATTTATCTGCATGTTTGTGTTCTCCAAGGCCGCCTTGGATGGGCTTCGCCAAACTCAAATCGGCATGAGGTCGGCGCTGATTGCATTTCTATGCAACTCTTCTCTAAGCTATGTCTTAGCGTTCGGTACGTTTGGATCGCCACCGCTGGGCGCGATCGGTCTTGCTTGGGCAACCGTAGCAACATGGGCGGTAGTTTGTCTTTTCACAGTCATTGCTTTGCATCGAGCGACTGGGCACGCCGGTTTTAGCACAAGACATCTCTTCAGTTTTCGGACAACGCGTTACAGGAAATCGACTATTTCCTTGTTGGACGGGCGATTCTCGGCGCTAGCGAACTACCAGCGTCGTGCGGCCGCGCCAGATCGCGATGAACTTCGCGAACGAGCTGCCGCGAAGACGCCTCCCCGCAAAGCACGAGCTCTTCTTCTAAACACTCTTCGATATGGATGGCCGACATCCCTTTCGTTCTTCGCCGAAAGTTCATTCTTTCACGTTGTTGGTCTGCTCTTAACCTTTTCATCAACTGAGGTGCAATCGGCTTACTACATCGCCTTGAACGTAGCGCGCCTGCTTTTCGTTCCTTGGCTTGCGATTGGTATCGGCTCTTCAATTCATTATTCCTCACTGATCAGTCAGGGACATATCGAGCGGGTGCTTCCCACTCTTTACAAAGTCTCATTTGCTGTAGGTGTTGCATCGATGCTTAGTGGATATCTCGCGTATGCATTTAGACTCTCGATAGTACACATCTTTACAGGTGAACCTATCGTTGTTATGTTGACGACACCGCTGTTCTTATTCGTGGGATTGTTCCAAATCCTTGATGCTTGCCAAACCATGCTTCTGTCATATTTACGTAGTATAAGAAGAACGGTACTTGCTTTTGTGATATTTTCTACAAGTTATTGGATTGTTGGACTTGGTCTAGCGATCGTACTTCTTAATTTATGGGTAAGCCGGCCAACCATGGCTGTCTGGACTGGGATCATTTCAAGTATTGGCATGTCCGCTTCGCTCATGCTGTTGCTCGTTATAACGCGGACATCTGGGTTAGCGAGGCGAGAAGCTTGTCAAAATGCTAAAAAACCTTAGCGCTTGATGGTTTTGGCAACTTTGTTCTCTAAGTAGGAGGCGCGACGAGTGGCTGAAAACATTCGGCAGAGAATGGGCCGGTATTTGAGAGCTGATATACAGAAGGTTGCGGCTTATCCAGTTATTTCAGTGGATTGCGAGGTGAAGATCGACTTAATGGAGAATCCTTTCCGCTTGGAAACTCATCTTCAGCATGAATTGGGCCGACGTCTTGCGGCAGTGGCAGTTAACCGATACCCGAGTAGCGAGGTCAAGGACCTTAAAGAGAGGCTTTCTAATTACTTGAAGGTACCCGAGGGTTGTTCTTTGCTCTTGGGGAATGGTTCCGATGAGCTTATCGCCTTGTTGAGCGTTGCGTTTAGAGCAACAGCGCGGTCCGCCGTTTTGGCGGCGGAGCCCACGTTCGTGATGTATAAGACGTCGGCGCTGCTCCACGGGATGCAATACGTTGGTGTCTCGCTTACACCGGCCTTTGAGTTAGATGTTGGGGCCATGCTTTCAGCAATAGACGAGTATGACCCGGCTTTGATTTACATTCCGTACCCGAACAATCCGACGGCTAATCTTTGGTCCCAAGACGCTATTGATGCAATTATAACTAAGGCGCGGGGGTTCGTTATTATTGATGAGGCTTACCAGCCATTTGCTTCCTGCAGTCTGATGTCTCGGCTGGAGGCCACCCACGTCCTGATAATGGGGACCTTAAGTAAATTCGGTCTGGCCGGTGCGCGTGTCGGCTATTTGGTAGGGAACTCCGACTTAATGGCGGAGCTCGAGAAAGTCAGACCGCCGTTCAACGTAAGTGCGTTAAATGCTACAGCGGCAATATTTGCGCTAGACTATCTCGATGTCTATGAAAAGCAGTGGCAAGAGATTGTTGCGGGACGGCGTCGATTGTCCACTGCTTTGTCGGCGATTCGTGGTGTTGAGGCGTTCGCCAGCGACGCGAATATGGTATTGATAAGGGTGCCTGATGCGTCGTTGACGTATAGCAAACTAATTTCTCGTGGAGTGCTAGTAAAAAATGTGGGAAATAACCACTCGCTCCTCCGAAACTGTTTAAGGATTACTGTTGGTACACCGGATGAAGTCACGCGAACAATAAGTGAGTTGCAACTTGCAGTGTAACAGGGCGTCGTTGCATAGCCGCGTCTTCGTTCTCCAGTACTTACGTCTTCCGTGGAACGGGTTGCGCCGGAAGCTGCTCGAGAAAGAGAAGGTAGCCACCGTCGAGGTAACGGGCAGTGAGATCAACGGGGAGCGCGATCCAAGTGTCGCCCTGCTGAAGCGGGATGGGCTTTCCGGCGAGGCGATCCGCGTGCTGGCCGGCTGACCGGGTTGGCGGTCGAGGATGCGTTGGCTTACCAGCTCAACAGAGGTGCCCGCCGCTCGACGTGTGCACTGGCCGGTAGCAAGCCAGCGTATAGCCCGCGACGCGCTGCGCACTCGGTTGCCGAGCGTTGCCGCGCGTCTCGCCGCGTTGTGACGACGTAGCCACGGCGCCGGCTCACACCCTGGGTCCTGGCTCCGCGCATCAGCCGGGCCACACGTTTCCGAGTTTCCGACTGATCGTCGTGCCTTGATCGATCAGTTCTGCCCGCACCCGCGGCATGCCGGCATGCCGGCATGCCGTAGGTCGCGTACGACTGCGCATGGATGGTCCGGATGCGCTCGTGCGCTCGGTCATCACCGCATCGTCGATCGCGGGTCGCGACGGACCGAAAATGCCATGGATGCGTCACTCGGCCAGTCGCCGAAGTTCGCTGCTCGCGAAGCGAGACGGACCCACTGCAGCGACCATCGGTACGGATGCGTTGCGGCTCAGTCCAGCGGCGGCAAAGCCGTCCGCTGGAACGACGGGTTAGGCTTCGATTGCTTGAAGAAAGGCACGATCGGCACTCCCGGAGCTGATGGCTCCAAGTGAAATGATGAATGCGTCGAACAGTGCTGGCTCCGTGACCAGATAGAGAGTCGCTCGGCTCGCGACTCGTGCGACAGTGAATGTGTCCCACGAGCCCTCGGCACGCACGGTAATGAACAGACGGCCGCGCCCGGTTTGAAAGAAATGAAGTCTGGCATGGAAAGCACCGCTTCCGTACTCGGGTCCGAAGTGACCCAAGCCAATGTCGTGCAGTCCGCCATAGATGTGAGTCTTGAATGATCCGAGGGACTCCACCAACTGCGCCAACTGTTGGTGGCCCACATAAATCCTAGTCACGAATTCCGACGACCCATCAGATGTCGAAATCTCCAGCTCGACCATGTCGTCGTCGAACCAGATCTTCGCGAACGTAATCCCTGCGAGCATGCGCGGCCCAACGATTCAGTTCAGCGCCCGCGCAGCGGTCCGCTGGAATCTCGGGTTAGGCCGATCGTGCGCGTAGTCGCGAAGACGAACGTGACCATCCCACGTATCAACCGCAGGTGGGCGAGCCCGTGGGTCGCTAAACCGCACCTCTCCAAGAGTCCACTGATTGCGTCCGAACTGGCAGCACCCGCACGCGGTTCGGCGTTGCAGTTCTTACGCTGGCTCATGCTCTGCAAGCCAGTCTTGCAGCGCTGCATCAACGCGGGTTTGCCATCCGTCGCCGGTCGCGCGAAAGCGTTCGACGACTTCGGGAGAAAGCCGAATCGTGATGCGCTCCTTAGTGCGCGTCTTTTGGGGACCACGCACTCCAACCTTCTTGCGTAGTGACGATGGCAACACATCGCGCGAAGGCCGAAACTTCTTGAGGTCAGCAGCGCCGAGCTCACGTACTTCGCCTCGGTCGTCAACTAGCGGCTTGGACTTTGGCATAGCGACGTACCTCACGGGAATTTGCTTTGCGAAAACTGATGACGCGAATGCCGTCGCCAACTTCGGTGAAGCACAGCACATGCAAGCGCACACCGAGATGACCCAACGCTACGTAGCGCGTCTCTCCATAGGCGCGGCGATAATCCACAGCAACCATTGCAGTCTCAAAGTCGAAGTCGGCCGCAGCTTCAAACGATAGACCCCGACGACGAACGTTGAGCTCGTTCTTGGCTGGATCGAACTCGATGTGCACGCAGCAGATTGTACATACAAAGAACTACGAGGGCCAGCGGTTGAAGAGCCTGTCTGCGACGCGAGGGGGCGAGCTGCGTAAAATCGCGCAGATGCCGCACAGCGTGCTTGTAGAACAGTCCCCCATCTCGAGCCCGGGCCCGCCGACGACTGCTGGGCCGAAGCACACACGCTGCTCGTCGCCGACGCGCACTTCGGCAAGGCCGCGAGCTTCGAGGCGGTCGGCATTGACGTTGGTGACGGATCGCAGATCGTCGGCCCGCTCTCGATGCGCCGTCACGTGATCGCGCCGCCCGCCGTTTGACTGCGCGCAAGTCCCCCGCGGTCGGCGACCGCGACGAGCCCGGCACCGTCCGCCTCGACAAGTGGCTATGGGCCGCGCGCTTCTACCGAACCCGCAGCGCAGCAGCCGACGCCGTCGAGATCGGCCAGGTCCGCGTCAACGACCATCGGGTGAAGCCGGCGAAGGCGCTGCACGTCGGCGACCTCGTCGCGATGCGGATCGGCGGCATCGAGCGCGAGGTGCGGGTCGCGATCCTCGCGGACGTGCGGGTCGGGGCGCCGATCGCGCAGACGCGCTACGTCGAGACCGAGGTCAGCCTCGCGGCGCGAACCGCGGCCGAGGCCCGTCGACGCCTCGAACGCGAGCCGGCCGACACGCGAAAGGGGCGGCCGACCAAGCGCGACCGCCGCGAGCTAGAGACTTTCGTCGATTCGAGCCGCGACGACGACGGCTTCTAACACCGCGCGTCGCTCAGGCGTCGAGCGACCGCTGGTAGAACAGCAGGTCGAGCTCCGGCGGCTCGACGCCGAGGCCACCGAGCAGCGCATGCGCCTGGCCGCGATGATGCGTCTGGTGGTTGAACCAGTGCGCGAGTGCGGGCGCCAGACGCTGCTCGACCGGCTGCGGCGTCGACACGCGGCGATAGCGGATCACGCCGGCCAGCGCCGCGTCGTCGAGCGTCGCGACGTAGTCGACAATGCGCGCGTCCTCGGCGACGCGGGCCTCGCGCAACGCGGGAAAGGCGTCGCAGACGATCGCATCGAGCCTATCCGGCGCGTCGCCGCTGCCGGTGAAGCGCCGCATCCAGATGCGGTCGGTCGCAAGCAGGTGGTTGAGCGTCCCGTGCACCGAGCGGAAGAAGGCCCCCTGGTCCCGACGATAGTCGGCGTCGGCTAAGCGCGCGGTCGCGTCGTACAGGCGGCGGTTCGCCCACGCGTTGTAGCCGGCGAAGAGGCGGAAGTGCTCCAACATCGACATGGCGGGCTCGCGGCGAACCGATGCCGCGATCTTGCGGCGACAGCCGCGGCGACGCAACGCAGATC
>CAXTDA010000051.1:0-14499 GCA_964242935.1 uncultured Burkholderiaceae bacterium
CGCCGGCGCCCTTCGGCAGCAGTTCGGGCAGTACGAAGAACCACAGGAACAGCTGGACGATCAGCGGGATGTTCCGGAAGACGTCGATGTACAGGTCGCCGATGAAGACCAGCGCGCGGCTTTGCGTGGTCCGCATGACGCCGAGCATCGAACCCAGCACGAGCGCGATGATCAGGGCGCCGAGTCCGACCGTGATCGTCCAGCCGAGGCCGGACAGGATCCATTGCCAGTAGCGAAGTCCATCGTCGGTCTCCGCGAAGAAGAACGACCAGTCCCAGTGATACTTCATGCATCATCGCCGGCAGACCGGCGACCTCCTCGAACGCTGTATTGAAAGACCGCCGACTGCCACAAAAAAGGGAGCTTTCGCTCCCTTCGTCGGGTGGATCAGACGCCCTTGTCCGACGGGTTCTTCCACGCGTCGCGCGTCTCGGCCGACAGCGGGTAGTTGATCGTGATGTTGCGCGGCGGGATCGGCGTCAGCAGCCACTTGGTGTAGAGCTTCTCGATCTCGCCCGAGGTGAACAGGCCGATCACCGTCTTGTCGACGAGGGCCTTCATCTGCGGGTCGTCCTTCCGGAACATGATCGCGTAGTTCTCGGTCTTGAGCGGCTCGCCGACGACCGCGAAGTCCGCCGGGTTCTTGGCATTGGCGACGAGGCCGGCGAGCAGGATGTCGTCCATCACGAACGCCGCGGCACGACCGCTCTCGACCTGCAGGAAGCTGTCGCCGTGATCCTTGCCGTAGGCACTCTTGATCGAGATGCTGCTGGTGCGCACGTTGCTCTTGATCAGTGCATCGGACGTGGTGCCCGAGGTCGTGACGACCGTCTTGTCCTTCAGGTCCGCGAACGTCTTGATGCCCGAGTCGGCGCGGACCACCATGCGCACGCTGTAGCGGAAGATGTCGGGTGAGAAGGCGACCTGCTTTGCGCGGTCGAACGTGTTGGTGGTCGATCCGCACTCCATGTCGACGGTGCCGCCCTGAACCAGCGGAATGCGGTTCTGCGACGTCACGCCGACCGTCTCGACCTTGAGGTCGGGGATCTTCAACTGGGCCTTGATCGCGTCGACGATCTTGTAGCAGATGTCCATGCTGTATCCGACCGGCTTCTGGCTCGCGTCGAGGTACGAGAAACCGATCGAGGCATCGCGCGTCCCGAGCGTGACGACCTTCGTCTCCGCGATCTTCTTCAGGGTGCCGTCGAGCGCTTGTGCCTGCGCGGCGGCGCCCGCGGCGATGAAGCCGAGGCCGGCACAGCAGAGTGCGATGCGGGGGAAATTCATGGAACAACTCCAGTGGGAATGCCGGTCGGAATGACGCGAAAGTGTAGCAAAACGAACTCCCGTCGCCAGTGCGGGTTTGTACGCACGAAGCGGGCCAGTTGGCTTGCCGCTCAGGGAGCGACCGCTTCGAGAGCCTCCTCGACGGCGATCGACTCCTGCACCGCCCCGCGTTGATCGGCCTGCTGCCGCGCCCACATCTTCGTGTACACACCGTTTCGGGCAACGAGTTCGCGATGCGTGCCGCGCTCGACGATGCGACCGGCCTCGAGCACGAGGATCAGGTCCGCGTCGACGATCGTCGACAGCCGGTGCGCGATCACCAGCGCCGTGTGGTCGGCCGCGATCGCCCGGAGCTCGGACTGGATCGCGAGCTCGGCCTTCGAATCGAGCGCGGAGGTCGCCTCGTCGAAGATCAGGATCGCCGGGTTCTTCAGCAGCGTGCGGGCGATCGCGACGCGCTGCTTCTCGCCGCCCGACAGCTTCAGCCCGCGCTCGCCGACGGTCGTGTCGTAGCCGTCGGGCAGCGAGCGTACGAAGTCGTGGATGTACGCGGCCTTCGCCGCTGCCTCGACCTCGCCCGGCGTCGTCGCGTCGATGCCGCCGGCGCGGCCGTAGCCGATGTTGTAGCCGATCGAGTCGTTGAACAGCACCGTGTCCTGCGGGACGATGCCGATCGCGGCGCGGAGCGACGACTGCGTGACCGAGCGGATGTCCTGGCCCGCGATCGTGATCGCCCCGTTCGACACGTCGTAGAAGCGGAACAGCAGGCGCGCGAGCGTCGACTTGCCCGAGCCGCTCGGGCCGACCACCGCGACGGTCTGCCCCGCGCCGATCTCGAAGTCGACGTCGAACAGGATCTGGCGCTTCGCGTCGTAGCCGAAGTCGACGTGCTCGAAGCGCACGGCCGGCGCGGGCACCGGCTGGCGGATCGACGGGAGCGCCTCGGCGCTCAGGGCTGGGGCGAGCATCAGCGGCTTCGCGCCAACGTCGTCGGCGACCTCGCGATTCTGGTCGAGCAGCGTGAACATGCGGTCGACGTCGGCCAGGCTCTGCTTGATCTCGCGGTAGATCACGCCGAGGAAGTTGAGCGGGATGTAGAGCTGGATCATGAACGCGTTGACGAGGACCAGGTCGCCGAGCGTCATCGACCCATTGATCACGCCGACGGTGGCGCGCCAGATGATCAGCGTCACCGCGACCGCGATCAGTGCCGACTGCCCGACATTCAGCATTGACAGCGACGTCTGCGACTTGACCGCCGCCTTCTCCCAGCGCTGCATGCTCTCGTCGTAGCGCCGTGTCTCGAACGCTTCGTTGTTGAAGTACTTGACGGTCTCGTAGTTCAGCAGCGAGTCGATGGCCTTGACGTTCGCCTTCGAGTCGAGCTCGTTCATCGTGCGGCGGAAGTGCGTGCGCCACTCGGTAACCGTGATCGTGAAGCCGATGTACACGACGAGCGCGATGCCGGTGATGATCGTGAACCACTTGTCGTAGCGGGTCGCGAGGATGCCGAGCACGAGGCCGAGCTCGACCAGCGTCGGCAGGATGCTGTAGAGCGTGTAGCTGACCAGCGACGAGATGCCGCGGCTGCCGCGTTCGATGTCGCGCGTCATGCCGCCGGTCTGGCGCTCGAGGTGGAAGCGGAGCGACAGCGCGTGCAGGTGCGCGAAGACCTTCAGCGCGACGTTCCGCACCGCGCGCTGCGTGACCTTCGCGAAGACCAGCTCGCGCAGTTCGGTGAAGGTCGTCGTCGTCAGGCGCAGCGCCCCGTAGGCGACCAGCAGCGCGACCGGCAGGACCAGGACTGCGCCGGGGTCGGTCGGCCTGATCGACAGCGCGTCGACGATGTGCTTCAGCACCAGCGGCACGCCGACGTTGCCGAACTTGGCCGCGATCAGGCACGCGAGGGCGAGCAGGACGCGGCCCTTCAACTCCCAGAGGTAGGGGACGAGGGTGCTGATCACGCCCCATTCGGAGCGCGTGCGCTTCGCTTCGGACGGCGGGGGTGGGGAGGGCGAGGAGGCGTGCTGTCGCATGAGGCGTGAACGGGATTGGTCGATGCGCCGGCCGCGCGAAGTCGGCCGCCGAACGCACGATCTTCCTACAATTGCGTTCGCGATCGTGTTTGCAAGGATCGCGCCCTTCCCTCAGCGACCCCTTCGACGATGACCGACCTCCTGCAGCCCGAACGCCCGGGCCTCCCCGCGAAGATGCCGACGCTTCGCGTCGTGCCGATGCCGTCCGACGCGAACATCCACGGCGACGTGTTCGGCGGCTGGATCATGGCGCAGGTCGATGTCGCCGGGGCCCAGCCCGCGGCCCGCCGCGCCAACGGCCGCGTCGCGACGGTCGCCGTCAACTCGTTCCAGTTCAAGAACCCGGTGCTGGTGGGCGATTTGCTGTCGTTCTATGCGGACATCGTGCGTGTCGGGCGGACGTCGGTGACCGTGCACGTGGAGGTGTTCGCGGAGCGGAACCGGCTCGATGCACAGACGGTGAAGGTGACCGAGGCGACGCTGACGTACGTGGCGACGGACAACGAGCGGAAGCCGCGTGTGTTGCCGGCGGTCTAAGCAATTCTTTGTCAATGACGATTGACCCATCTCGACGGACGAATCCAATGTTCATCAAAAGAGTCGTTCTGCGAAATTATCGAAGTATCGGGTTTTGCGACGTCGCTTTGCATCCCCTGACATTCCTGGTGGGCGCCAACGGTGCAGGCAAGAGCAACTTTCTAGATGCCCTCCACCTTGTGAAGGACGCGCTAACAAGCTCCCTTGATAACGCTCTGAATGAGCGAGGTGGTCTTGGAGAAGTGAGGCGACGCTCCAGCGGACATCCCACGAATTTCGGGGTGAGGCTTGAATTTACGTTGCCAAATAGCAGGACGGGACACTACGCGTTCAATATCGGAGCGTTGGCCGATCGAGGATACGAAGTGCAAAGCGAGGAGTGTGCGCTTGACAGTCCTGGAAAAGGGCCATTTTTTCGTGTCGAACGAGGTCAGGTGAGAAGAAGTAGTGAGACCACCTTACCCGCCTTCACGTCTGACCGATTGGCGCTCGTCGCCGTGTCGGGCTTAGCTGCATTTCGGCCTGTATTCGACGCCCTGACTGCAATGGGCTTCTACAACCTTAACCCGAAATTGATGCGGGATCTGCAGAAGCCGCAGGACGGACGGCTATTGAAGTCCGGTGGTGAAAACATTGCAAGCGTTTTAGGTCACTTGGCGCGCGTATCGACTGCCGGGACGCAACGATCACGTGAGTATCTGCAGCTCGTCGTACCGATGGTTCATGGAGTAGAGCGAGTGCAAATCGGGCCGATGGAGACTCTCGAGTTCCGTCAAGATATGGCTGGCGCCAAACACCCTTGGCGCTTCTATGCACAGAATATGTCTGACGGTACGTTGCGCGCGCTAGGCGTACTTACCGCACTTTTTCAAGGAAATCCCGACTACTCGCCGACTCTGGTCGGCATTGAAGAGCCCGAGACAGCGCTTCATCCGGGGGCAAGCGCTGCTCTGCGTGAGGCATTGATCGACGCGTCTCGAACGACGCAGGTGATTGTCACGAGTCACAGTCCCGACCTTCTGGATGACGATGCGATCGACGCAGAGATGATTCTCGCTGTAATTTCTCAAGGTGGTGAGACTGAAATCGCGAAGCTCGATGCCTCATCACGTTCTGTCATGCGAGACCATCTGTTCTCGGCGGGTGAGTTGCTTCGACTGAACCAGCTACATCCTGATCCGAATGACCTCGCAATACAGCGTGCCAGCCAGATGGAACTCTTCGGCGAGTTGTGATGAGTGTCAACGTCGCACTGATCGTTGAAGGTCATGGTGAACGGGAGGCGGCGAGAGTCTTGATCGGTCGCCTCTGCGTAGCAGTGAATCCGGAAATTGCCATTTCCGTTCTCGAACCGATTCGGGTGCACCGTGATCAGTTTCTTAATAAGGAGTCGGAATTCAGGCGCTACCTCTTGTTGGCGGCGAGCAAAGCGGGTGATGCCGGCCTCGTGCTCGTCCTCTTGGATGCAGACGATGACTGTCCTGCAACTCGTGGACCAGATATTCTGGCGCGTGCGAAGGCTTACTTGCCTCACCGTAGCGTCTCGGTTGTCCTTGCGAATCGCGAGTTCGAAGCGTGGTTTATCGCTGCGGCTCAGTCGTTGGACGGCGCTCGCGGGTTCATCAGAAGACAAGAGGAAATCGCCGATCCGGAACGATATCGCGATGCGAAGGGGTGGCTCAGTCGGCAGATGCAGAGCAGTTATCGTGAAATGACAGATCAAGCCGCTTTTGCTGCGAGAATGGACTTGTCGCAGGCCTTAGCAAAGAGTCGGTCCTTCCGGAAGCTTTACAAAGAGATCGAAGCGCAACTAGCACGCCTCACGCAGGACTGATGGTCGCTTGCGCTTCAAGCGAACTGCTTGAAGTTCGGCTTCCGCTTCTCGAAGAACGCCGCGAACGCCTCCTTCGCCTCCGGCGCCCGCAGCATCTCTCGGAACGCGGCGTTCTCCTTGCCGATCCGCGCGGCGACATCGGGCGCCGCATCCCCCTTCATCAACCACTTCGTCGTCCGCACCGACGTCGCCGGCAGCGACGCGAGCTTGACCGCCTGTGAGCGCGCGTGGTCCAGCACTGCATCGTCGTCGAGCACCTGGTTGACGAAGCCGATCGCGAGCGCCTCGTCGGCGCCGAACGCCTCGCCGAGCAGCAGCTTCGCTGCGGCCTGGCGGTAGCCGATCAGCTGCGGCAGCAGCAGGCTCGACGCGGCCTCGGGGCAGATGCCGAGCTGCACGAACGGCATCGAGAACTTCGCGCTGCGGCCCGCGTAGACCAGGTCGCAGTGCAGCAGCATCGTCGTGCCGACGCCGACCGCGGCGCCGCGCACCGCCGCGACGATCGGCTTCTGCGCAGTGCTGATCGCATGCAGGAAGCGGAACACCGGACTCTCGTCGCCTTGCGGCGGCGCCTTCATGAAGTCCTCGAGGTCGTTGCCGGCCGTGAAGATCTCGGGCTGCCCCGCGATCAGGATCGCGCGCACCGCCGGGTCGTGGTCGCCCGCGTACAGCGCATCGGCGAGCGCCTGGTACATCGCCGCGGTGATCGCGTTCTTCCTCGCGGGCCGGTTGAAGGTGATCGTCAGTACGTCGTCGTCGGTGTGTGTGAGGATGTCCATGAATCGGTCGAGGAGAGGGAGAACGCGCGCAGCGCCACGGGTCGCGACGCGCAGGTCGTGACCGTACCGGAATCGACCGCCGCAGCTCAGGCCCGCCGCGCGACCCAGTACGTGGCGCCCTCGGGGCCGTACGACTCGTCGTGCGGCGTGCCGCGCGCGAGCTCGAACGTGTCGCCGCTCGTCAGGCACCGCGTCTCGCCGCCGACCGTGAGCCACATCGTGCCGCGGACGACGACCGCGGACGCATCGAACGGATGCGCGTGGTCGCCGACGACCTGGCCCGGTGACCAGTCGCGCACGAGGACCTCGTCGAAGCCGCGCGCGAGCGCGTCGGCCTCGAACTGTGCGAAGGTGGGTTCTGGCGTCATCGACAACGGTCAGAGCCTTTCCGCGAGCTGCTCGAGGATCGCCGGGTTCTCGAGCGTCGACGTGTCCTGCGTGATCGGCTCGCCCTTCGCGAGCGAACGCAGCAGCCGACGCATGATCTTGCCCGACCGCGTCTTCGGCAGGTTGTCGCCGAAGCGGATCTCCTTCGGCTTCGCGATCGGACCGATCGCCTTGCCGACCCAGTTCCTGAGCTCGGTCGCGATCTTCACCGCGTCCTCGCCGGTCGGGCGCGCGCCTTTCAGGACGACGAACGCGACGACCGCCTCGCCGGTCGTGTCGTCGGGCCGCCCGACGACCGCGGCCTCGGCGACCAGCGCCGCGTGCGAGACCAGCGCCGACTCGATCTCCATCGTCCCCATCCGGTGGCCGCTGACGTTCAGCACGTCGTCGATGCGGCCGGTGATCGTGAAGTAGCCGGTGTCGACGTCGCGGATCGCACCGTCGCCGGCGAGGTAGTAGCGCCCCTCGAACTCGGGCGGGAAGTAGCTCGCAACGTAACGCTGCGGGTCGCCCCAGATCGTGCGGATCATGCTCGGCCACGGCTTCTTGACGACCAGGATGCCGCCCTGGCCGTTCGGAACGTCGTTGCCGGCCTCGTCGACGATCGCCGCGTCGATGCCCGGGAACGGCAGCGTGCACGAGCCCGGCACCAGCGTCGTCACGCCCGGCAGCGGCGTGATCATGTGGCCGCCGGTCTCGGTCTGCCAGAACGTGTCGACGATCGGGCAGCGGCCGCCGCCGACGTGCTCGTGGTACCACTCCCAGGCCGCCGGATTGATCGGTTCGCCGACCGAGCCGAGGATGCGCAGGCTCGACAGGTCGTAGCGGTCGGGATGCACGTCGCGATTCGCTTCGGCCGCCTTGATCAGCGAGCGGATCGCGGTCGGCGCCGTGTAGAACACGCTGACCTTGTGGTCCTGGATCATCTTCCAGAAGCGGCCGGCGTCCGGGTAGGTCGGCACGCCCTCGAACACGATCTCGGTGCCGCCGAGCGCGAGCGGCCCGTACGTGATGTAGGTGTGCCCGGTGACCCAGCCGATGTCGGCCGTGCACCAGAAGACGTCGTCGGGTCGCAGGTCGAACGTCCACTTCGTCGTCAGCGCCGCGTGCAGCAGGTAGCCGCCGCTCGAATGCTGGACGCCCTTCGGCTTGCCGGTCGAGCCCGACGTGTAGAGCAGGAACAGCGGGTGCTCGGCGCTGACCCACTCGGGCTCGCAGGTGGTCGACTGGTCGGCCAGCAGCTCGTCGATCCAGCGATCGCGCGGTGCCGTCATCGCGACGTCGGCGCCCGTGCGCTTGGTGACGAGGACGTTCCGGACCGCTTCGCAGCCGCCGAGCGTCAGCGCCTCGTCGACGATCGCCTTCAGCGGCAGCGACTTGCCGCCGCGCACCTGCTGGTCGGCGGTCAGCACGAGCACCGCGCCGGTGTCGGCGATGCGGTCGCGGAGCGACTGCGCGGAGAAGCCACCGAAGACGACCGAATGGATCGCGCCGATTCGAGCGCACGCTTGCATCGCGACGATGCCGTCGACCGACATCGACATGTAGATCACGACGCGGTCGCCCTTCGCGACGCCGAGCGAGCGGAGCGCGTTCGCGGTGCGGCAGGTCCGTTCGAGCAGCTCGGCATACGAAGTGCGCGTGACCCGGCCATCGTCAGCCTCGAAGATGATCGCCGTCTTGTCGCCCAGGCCCGCGCTGACCTGACGGTCGAGACAGTTGTACGAGACGTTCAGCGTGCCGTCCGCGAACCACTCGAAATGCGGCGCTTTACTCTGATCGAGCACCGTCGTGAACGGCGTCTTCCACTCGATCAGCTCGCGCGCGAGCCGGGCCCAGTAGGCCTCGTGGTCGTTCGTCGCCTCGGCGACCAGCGCGTCGTAGGCCGCGCGGCCCGCGACGTGCGCGGTGCGCTCGAGGTCGGGCGGCGGCGGGTAGGTCTTGCTGGCGATCGAATCTTGTTCGGACATCGTGGTCTCCTCAATCGTTGGGGCGGCACCTGTCCCGGTCCCTGCCGCCGTCCTGAAGACAGGACACTACTCGGGTTCAGTGACCGGATGCGCCCGAAGCACCATAGCCGGTTTCGGAGCGTACCTGCTGATCGGCGAACGCCGCGCGTTCGGCCTGCGCCTGCGAGCTGCGGTCGAGGATCGAGAAGATCCAGATGCCGACGAAGCCGATCGTCATCGAGAACAGCGCCGGCGACGTGTACGGGAACGGCGCCGACCCCTTCGCATGACCGAGCGTCGATTCCCAGACCGACGGCGAGATGATCGTCAGCCCGACCGACGAGATCAGGCCGAGGAACCCGCCGACCACCGCGCCGCGCGTCGTGCAGTCCTTCCACAGCACCGACAGGAACAGCACCGGAAAGTTGGCCGACGCGGCGACCGCGAACGCGAGCGACACCATGAACGCGATGTTCTCCTTCTCGAACGCGATGCCGAGCAGCACCGCGACGACGCCGAGCACGACCGTCGTGATCCGCGACACGCGCAGCTCGGACGCGCTGTCGGCATCGCCGTGCTTGAAGATCGTCGCGTAGAGGTCGTGCGAGACCGCCGACGCGCCCGACAGCGTCAGACCGGCGACGACCGCGAGGATGGTCGCGAACGCCACGGCCGAGATGAAGCCGAAGAAGATGTTGCCGCCGACCGACTTCGCGACCAGCACGGCCGCCATGTTCGCGGTGCCGGCGCCGCCGAGGATCACGCCCTTCGCGGTGTCGGCGAACTCGGGGTTCGTCAGCACCAGCGTGATCGCGCCGAAACCGATGATGAAGATCAGCAGGTAGAAGTAGCCGATCCACGTCGACGCCCAGAACACGGATTTGCGCGCCTGCTTCGCGTCGGGCACCGTGAAGAAGCGCATCAGGATGTGCGGCAACCCGGCCGTGCCGAACATCAACGCCATCCCGAACGAGATCGCCGAGATCGGGTCCTTGACGAAGC
The DNA here is from genome assembly GCA_964242935.1 of uncultured Burkholderiaceae bacterium. GTDB lineage: Bacteria > Pseudomonadota > Gammaproteobacteria > Burkholderiales > Burkholderiaceae_D > CAHJXF01. Next base: position 9,812 of record CAXTDA010000051.1, read on the forward strand.
CGCCCGGCGCCATGATCGACAGTCCGGCCTTCGCCGCGGCCTCGGGCGTGGCGCCGCCGTTGGCCGCGATCGCGGTCTTGACCTCGACCGCCTTCGCGAACAACCGCTCGGGGCTGAAGCCGAACTGCGCCAGCACCGCGATCGCCATGAACGTCACGCCGAAGAGCAGCATCACGGCCTTGATGATCTGCACCCACGTCGTCGCCGTCATGCCGCCGAACAGCACGTAGATCATCATCAGCGCGCCGACGATGACGACGGCGACCCAGTAGTCGAGGCCGAACAGCAGCTTGATCAACTGGCCCGCCCCGACCATCTGCGCGATCAGGTAGAACGCGACGACGACCAGCGTGCCCGATGCGGCGAACGCGCGGATCGGCGCCTGCCGGAAGCGATAGCCGGCGACGTCGGCGAACGTGAACTTGCCGAGGTTGCGGAGCCGCTCGGCCATCATGAACGTGATGATCGGCCAGCCGACCAGGAACCCGATCGCGTAGATCAGCCCGTCGTAGCCGGTCGCCATCACCGCGGCCGAGATGCCGAGGAACGACGCGGCCGACATGAAGTCGCCGGCGATCGCGAGGCCGTTCTGGAAGCCGGTGATGCCGCCGCCCGCGGTGTAGAAGTCCGAGGCCGACTTCGTCTTGGCCGCGGCCCACTTCGTGACCCACAGCGTGAAGGCGACGAAGACCGCGAACATCGCGATCGCGGTCCAGTTGGTCGTCTGCTTCGCGACCTGGCCGATGTCGCCGCCGGCCGCGGCCGCGGTTCCGGCCCAGGCGGCGGCGAGCAGCGCGACGCGGCGTCCGATGGCGGCGCTCATCGGGTCGACTCCGCGAGGATCCGCGTCGTCAGCGCATCGAACGTGCTGTTGGCCCGCCAGACGTAGTAGCCGACGATCAGCACGGTGAAGACGATGACGCCGAGCGCGATCGGGATGCCGATCGTGGTGACGCCGTTCGCGATCGGCCGCGCGAGGAAGTCGCGGTCGAACGCGATCAACGCGATGTAGCCGTAGTAGACCACGAGCATCATCGCGGTCAGCACCCAGCCGAGGCGGTTGCGTTGCGCGCGCAGTTCGGCGTATTGCGGGTGCGATCGGATGCGGTCGATCACCGGGTCTACCATGTCGCGTCTCCTGGAACACGACGGTCGCCTCCCTCGTAGGGGAGATCGTTGGCCCGTCGTGGCCCTGGATTAGAAGGGCAAGAGCAGGCATCGGTCAACCCGGCCTCGTCTCGATCGAAGTGCGGCTGGATCCTCTGCGAGAAACGTTCGATCAGGCGGCGACCGGCGCCATCGTGCCGATCCACTTTGCGACGGCCGTCGTCGCCCCACCATCCACCGCGTAGACGGTCGCCTCGGCGACGCTGAAGCGGCGCCCCGGCTGCAGCACGTCGCCGCGACACTCCAGATGCGTGCCGCGCGCGGGCCGCAGCAGATGGATCTTGAACTCGACCGTCACCGGCACCTGATCGACGTCGAGCAGCGACATCGCCGCGGCGCCTGCCGTGTGATCCGCGATGGTCGCGGCCACGCCGGCGTGGACGACGCCGGTGTGCTGGAAATGGCGCGGCAGCAACGCGAGCCGCGTCGCGCACCAGCCGGGTCCGCAATCGACGAACGCAACGCCGAGGTCGGCGATGAAGCCGGGTCCGTCGAAGAGCGCGGCGACGGCGGTCCGGTAGTCGGGGTTGCGGGGCTGCATGCTCAGGGCGCGTTCGGTTCAAGCTGCAGCGGGCGTTCCGTTCCTCTTCGGAGGAAGGTGGGGCAGGGGGCGAGCGAAGGTACGTAACGCATCGTGGATGACCTCGAGGACGCCTTCGGTGTTCGAGAGCGTCTCGTTCGCGTGGAAGCGCAACACGACGAAGCCTCGCCGTCGAAAGAATTCGTCGCGCATCGTGTCATGGGTGGTCTGCTGCGCGTGCTGCGAGCCGTCGATCTCGATGACGAGCTTCGGGTCGAGGCACGCGAAGTCGGCGATGAACGATCCGAGTGGATGCTGTCTGCGGAACTTCGCGCCGAGCCGATTGCGACGGAGACGAAACCACAGGCGCCGCTCGCCGTCGGTCATGGCGCCGCGCATGCGTTTGGCGTTGACGAGCGCGAAGCGGGTGGCCTGGCGTTGCACGATGAGCTCGCATTCTCCCTCCCCCGTTAGGGGAGGATCGGGAAGGGGGCGAGCGCAGCGAGCGAACGACACCGGCGCCATTGCTTCGCGATGGTCTTCCCCCGGGGGAATGGGCGCTACGCCCGGCCGCTCAGAACAGCTCCGCCTCGAGCTCCATCAGCACCTTCGAGCCCGCGCGCGCCGTGCGGATCGCGCTCGCGGTCTCGGGCAGCAGTTTCGCGAAGTAGAAGCGCGCGGTCGCGAGCTTCGCGCGATAGAACGGATCGCCGCCCGCTTCCTTCGCGAGCGCGACCTTCGCCATCCGCGCCCAGAAGTACGCGTAGATCAGGTGGCCCGCGACGCGCAGGTAGTCGACCGCGGCGCCGCCGACCTCGTCGGGACTCTGGAACGCCTTCATTCCGAGCTCCATCGTCAGCTTCGTGACCTTGTCGCCGATGTCGGCGAGCGGCTCGACGAACTCCTTCATCGCCGGGTCCGCCGATTCGGCCGCGACGAAGTCGCCGACCATCTTCGCGAACTTCTTCATCTTCGCGCCGTTGTCCGACAGGATCTTCCGGCCGAGCAGGTCGAGCGCCTGGATCGTGTTGGTGCCCTCGTAGATCATGTTGATGCGCGCGTCGCGCACCATCTGCTCGACGCCCCACTCGGCGATGTAGCCGTGGCCCCCGAACACCTGCAGGCAGCCCGACGCCGCGGTGAAGCCGTTGTCGGTCATGAACGCCTTCACGATCGGCGTCATCAACGCCATCATGTCGTCGGCATCCTTCCGCACCGCCTCGTCGGGGTGGTGCAGCAGGTCGCTCTGCAGCGCGACCCACGTCGCGAACGCGCGGCCGCCTTCGGCGTAGGCGCGTGCCGTCAGCAGCATCTTGCGGACGTCGGGATGGACGATGATCGGGTCGGCCTGCTGGCCGGGCGACTTCGGTCCCGTCAGCGAACGGCCCTGGATGCGGTCCTTCGCGTACGCGGCCGCGTTCTGGTACGCGATCTCGGTGAGCCCGAGGCCCTGGACGCCGACGCCGAGACGCGCGCCGTTCATCATCACGAACATCGCGGCGAGCCCCTTGTTCGGCTGGCCGACCATCCAGCCGCGTGCCCCGTCGAGGTTGAGCTGGCAGGTGGCGTTGCCGTGGATGCCCATCTTGTGTTCGATGGCGCCGCAGAAGATCGGGTTGCGCTCGCCGCACGACACCGTCTCGTCGGCGCCCGCGTTTTCAATCTTCGGCAGGAACTTGGGCACGATGAAGAGCGAGATGCCCTTCGAGCCGGCCGGTGCGTCGGGCAGCCGCGCGAGCACCAGGTGGACGATGTTGTCGGCCATGTCGTGCTCACCGGCCGAGATGAAGATCTTGTTGCCGGTCAGCCGGTAGCTGCCATCGGCTTCCGGCTCGGCCTTCGTCCGCAGCATCCCGAGGTCGGTGCCGCAATGCGACTCGGTCAGGCACATCGTGCCGAGCCATTCGCCCGACGAGATCTTCGGCAGGTACAGCTTCTTCTGGTCGTCGGTCCCATGCGCGAGCAGCGCCGTGTACGCGCCGTGCGCGAGCGACGGATACATCGTCCACGCCTGGTTGGTCGCGTACTTCATCTCCGAGAACGCGATCTCGATCAGGTGCGGCAGGCCCTGGCCGCCGAACGCCGGATCGGCCGACAGTGCGGGCCAGCCGCCGTCGACGTATTGGCGGTAGGCGTCCTTGAAGCCCTTCGGCACCGTCACCGCGTGGGTCGCCGCTTCGAACGTACAGCCTTCCTGATCGCCCGACAGGTTGAGCGGCAGCAGGACCTCGGCGCAGAACTTGCCCGCTTCCTCGAGGACCTGGTCGATGGTCTCGGCATCGATGTCGGCATGCGCCGGGATCTGGTTCAGCGACGACGTGACGTCGAGCAGTTCGTGCATGACGAAGCGCATGTCGCGAAGCGGCGGTTGGTAGATGGCGGGCATGGCGGTTCCTGTTCGAGGGATGCGGTGAGTAGTGGTCGCGGACGGCGCGACGCTGTCGTCAGCGAGCGGACGCGGCGCGCTGCGGGCGCGGCAAGGCCTTTGACGACGTCGTGCGATAGCTGTCGATCAGGCGCACGTAGCCGCGTTCGATGCGTTCGACGGCGTGGCGGTCGCCGATGAAGCGCGCGTCGTGGTGCAGCGCGAGCACCATCGCGCGCATCTCGAAGACGAGCTGGTCGCAATCCGTGTCGACGGCGAGATGCCCTTCGCGGACCGCCTGACGCGCGGCGCGCAGCAGTGCCTTCTGCCAGGCCACCACCATCGACAGCAGCTCGTCGCGGATCGGACCGGGACGGTCGTCGTACTCGACCGCGCCGCTGATGTACATGCAGCCGCTGTCGATCTCGCGCGTGTGGCGCCGGACCCAGCCCCCGTACATCGCCGACAGCCGCGGCAGGCCGCGCGGCTCCGCGAGGCTCGGCAGGAAGACCTCTTCCTCGAAGCGCCGGTGATATTCCTGGATGACCGCGATCTGCAGATCCTCGCGCGAGCCGAAGTGCGCGAAGACGCCGCTCTTCGACATCTGCATGCGCTCGGCGATCAGCCCGATCGTCA
>CAXTDA010000052.1:0-14306 GCA_964242935.1 uncultured Burkholderiaceae bacterium
CGGGTGCAGCGCCGGGTCGAGGCGCTGCTCTGGCCCGGCGTCGAGCCGACCGTGTGGAAGGCGGGCGCCGATTCGCGCGAGAGCCTGCCGACGGCAGCGCCGATCTTTCCATTGCTGGTCCATCCGGGCGGCGTCGCGTTGCCGGCTGCGCAGTTCCCAGTGTGCATCGTCGAAGCCGAGATCGCCTACCGCTTCGGTGTCGATCTGCCGCCGCGTACGCGACCGTACACGAGCGACGAGGTCGCCGATTCCGTCGCGACGATGCACGCGGCGATCGAGATCGTCACGCCGCGGATCGCGGACTTCCGGAACGCGTCGTCGTTCGCGAAGCTGGCCGACCACGGCGTCAACGGCGCGTTCGTCCTCGGCGACGGCATCGACGGGTGGCGGAAGGTCGACCTGCGAAAGCAGAAGGCGACGCTGTCGATCGACGGCAAGGTCGTCGAAGCGGTCACCGGATCGCACGCGCTCGGCAACCCGGCCGTGCTGCTGCCGTGGTTCGTCGCGCATCTCGGTCGCCTGCCGACCAACGAGGCCGACGGCGCAGCCGGACCACCGCGCGGCGTGAAGGCCGGCGACGTCGTCACGACCGGTTCGTGGACGAAGGTCGTCGAGGCGCGCGCGAACCAGGTCGTCGAGGCGCGCTTCGAGGGGATCGGCGGCGTATCGGTTTCGTTCGTGCATTGACCCGCGTCAGGGGACGATCTCCCAGTCGCCCTTCGAGGCACCGCCGGCCTTTTCGAGCAGCGCCCGCCGCGCGATCTCGTAGCAGTCGTCGATGTGCCGGTCGCCGACCAGCTTCATTGCGCCGAAGCTGATCGTGGCGGACACGGCCTGCCCGATCAGCGGCACGAACTTGACGACGCCCTTGGTGGTCACGCGCACGCCGAGCTTCATCAGCACCTTCACGATCAGCTCGCGAGACACGAGTCGGCCGACCAGCGTCGAACCCATGCTGCCGATCAACACCAGCACGACGCGCCGGGTGTCGGCGTCGAGCCCCTCGAGCTGCGCCGGCGTCAGCCCGAAGCGCTCGTTGATGCGCGGCAGCAGCTTGACGAGGATCGCGACATCGGCGCCCACGTCGAGACCCGGGACCGGTACGATCGCGGTCGCCGCCGACAGCGTCGCGCGCCGCTTGACGAGCCGGCGGCAGTCGTCGCGGATCGCATCGAGTTCGACGAGCGCCGCTTCGAGCGAAGCGGGGGGTGGCGGCTTGGTCGTTCCCAAATCGACGGCGCCCGGACGCAGGCGCCGGACTGCGTCCCAGAAACGATTCGAGAGCGCGTTGTGGCCGATCGTCATGCGATTGCCTCCTTGGGTGTGGTGGGCAGTGCTGCTCGGGCTGCTCGGCACTGCGGCGCCATTGTCCGACGCGGCGGAGCCGCAGGTTGGGGCGCCTGCCGCGGCCCCGATATCGGCGCTGGTCACTTTCTCGGGTCCGATCACGTTCGAATCGGTCGCGGGGCTGATCCGCCAGGCCGCCACGTTCCCCGTGCAGCGTCTGGTGATCGATTCGCCGGGCGGCGACGTCGACGCCGGCTTGACGCTCGGCCAATGGATCGCCGACCACGCCGTCGACGTGGAAGTCGTCGGACTCTGCGCGTCGGCCTGCGCGAACTACGTGTTCGCCGCGGCCCGCCGGAAAATCATTGACGACGGCGGTCTGGTGGTCTGGCACGGCAGCCTGCTGCAGAAGGACTTCCGCGACCGTGCCGCCGGCTGTTCGCGACGCCTCGCGGAGCTCCGCGTCGCCGAGCACGACCTGGTGGAATTCGACACCGGCGCGCTGGCCGTCGAGCGGAGCTTCTGCGCGACGTGGCCCGCGCTCGCCGAACGCCAGGCCGACTTCTACGCCCACATCGGCGTCGACGAAGCCGTGACGCGCCTAGGCCAGGAGCCGTACGACTTTCACGCTGCCTGGACCGTCCCGGTCGAGGTGATGGCCCGCTTCGGCCTCACGGCGATCGAGGCGCCGCCGGGCTACGCGTCGGCCGACTACCTGCGGCGCTTCAACGAGGCGGACGACCCGGCGCCGATCTTGTCGCTCGGCTTCGACGCGAGCGGCATGGTGGTCGAACTCGCGCGATGAGCGCGTTGCGAAGCTTCGGAAAGGCGAGAAACACTTCCTCAACACTGATTACAACTTCTTTGCATTTGCAGCGGCTTACGGCATGCTTTCGGTTTGCCGGCCTGTTGGCTGGGCTGGGCTTTTGGTCTTGCGCTGCAGGGGAGCGTTGACATGATCGCAGTCCGCATGACGAAGGTCTGGCGGCGGGTCATCCGACTCGCCGTCGGAGTCCTCGGAATTACCGCAGCCGTTCAGGCACACGGAAGCATAGGCGAGAGCATCGCAGCACCCGCCGAACGCGCTGCGCTGGAGCGCCGCGTCGACGCCGTGCGCCGGGCGCATTCTCGATTGCATGACATCGAAGCGCCTCTGTCGCCGGTCGCCCAATGGCCCAACTGGCCGAATTGGGGAAATTGGGCCAACTGGCCTAATTGGGGCAAATGGGCCAACTGGTACAACCGGTGACCGGTGGGCCAATGCGGCTGTCATGACGACGGCGTGACGTGGGCACGACGTCCCCCGTTCGTTGGATCAAGCGGTCGCTTGGGCGCGAAGAGCGGCGCCGGCCATTCAGTATCGCTTCGAGGTTCGACTTCGACCCAACGCCAAAGACGCGACTGCTGGTCCTGCAACCGACACCGTTCTGCAACATCGACTGCCGCTATTGCTATTTACCCGATCGCAACTCGACCGCACGCATGGCATTGTCGACCATGCGCCTGGCCGTCCGGCGATTGGTTGACGACGATTTGCTGGGTGACGCACTCACCGTGGTATGGCACGCTGGCGAGCCGCTCGTGTTGCCCGCTTCGTATTACGAAGAAGCCTTCGATGCAATCGACGAGGAGTTGGGCGGCACCTGCGAAGTCGAGCATTCGATCCAGACCAACGCGACCTTGATCGACGACGCGTGGTGCGCGTTTCTGAGCCGCCGCGGCGTGCGGGTGGGTGTCAGCGTCGACGGCCGCGAGGAGTGGCACGACCGCTACCGCCGAAGCCGCAACGGAAAAGGCACGCATGCCCGGGTCCGCGACGGTATGGCACGGTTGCGTGCGGCGGGCGTGAGTTTCCACGCCATTGCGGTCGTCACCGATGCGTCGGTGGGCGAGCCGGATGCATTCGTCGACTGGTTTGCGTCAGAAGGCTTTGGTGACGTCGGATGCAACTTCGACGAAGTCGAAGGTGGACACTCGGTTTCGAGCATCGCCGGGCTCGAAGTTCAGCACTCCGCGTTTTTTGCGCGCCTGCTCGAGCGGACCGCGCAGGCCGACAGCGCGGTCCAGATCCGCGAGCTGGCCCTCGCGCGGATGCTCGTCGAGCGTCCGCTTCCCACGTATCGATGGCGTGATCGGCAGTGGCCGGACAATCCGCAGGTTATTCCCTTCGCGCTGATCAGCGTCGCTCACGACGGCAGGTTCAGTACCTTTTCTCCGGAATTGCTGGGGCAGCGGTCGGGTGCTTTCGGGGATTTCGCGTTTGGCAACGTGTCGACCGACCCGTACTGGAGTGCGGTGTCGAACCCGGGTTTCGTCGCTGCCTGGGACGCGATCGTCCGCGGCGTCATGGCTTGCGACGACCGCTGCGCCCATTTCGGCTATTGCGGCGGTGGCTCGCCCGTCAACAAGTTGTATGAGCTCGGCGACATGAGCGGGACCGAGACGCTGTATTGTCGGGCGACGTTGAAGCGGCCGTTCGACGCGGTGCTCGCGCTCGCGGAGCGCACCGTTGCGGATCACAGGGCGGCTGCCATGGCCGAGCGGCGGGGTGAGCGACATGAAAGTTAAGCCGTTTTCCAAGTGCCGCTATAGCGCGTTCTTCAGTTATGCGCACGCCGACGACGACGGAGACCGCAACTGGATCACGCACTTTGAATATGAACTGCGCCGTGGCCTCGAATCCCGCTTGGGAGGAACAGTGCCTCCGATCCACATGAGCAGGAAGAATGGGCCGGTCCGCGGTTTTCTCGACGAAGCTCTGCGCAGTAACGTCCGCGACTCCTTCTGGATGTTCCTTTTCGTTCACCACAAGTACGTCGATTCGGGCTGGTGTTTGGCCGAACTCAACAACTTCAAGGAAATCTTCGGCGACGAGGGTTTTCGAAAGCGCCTGATCATTATCGCTATGTCGACAAGTTCGATGGACAGGCTGAGACGAGACCCGAGGATCAAGCCGCTATTCCCGAATCCGGACCAGGTCTGGATGGAATTCTGCACGGATGACGAACCGCTCGCGATCTATTCGACGATCACTTCTGGCAGCAAGGCCCCGATCGTGACGAATGAGTTCTGGACGCCATTCAACAATTTGCGTAATTCGCTCATTGCAGAAGCCAAGCAGAGCGATGAAAGCACTTTGGTGCCATTCCCGGAATCCGCTGATACATTGCGTGCGCCAGTGGCCGAACATCAGGACGTTCGCATCTATGTCGAGTCGAGCGAGGGAATGGAGCAATACCAGGAAGCGCTCGGTCGTCAAGTCGTCGCAAGTTGGGAACAGGTCACCGCGCTCGATCCGGTCGAGCCCCCGCTGTACCTGCGCCCGACGGGGTTGCCGATGTCCGATATCGACGATCGGCCCTTGCTCGACGATGCCGACGGCGTCGTACTGCTCTGGTGCAACAAGACGCCCGATTCGCTTGCCGTGCAGATCGCGCAGGTCGAGCCGAAGCTCTCCGGCCCCGATTACGCGCCCGGGTTGCTTGCCTATGTGATGTCGAGCCCTCAGGACAAGCCTGTTTCCAGGCAGATCAACTACTGGCCCGTGGTTCGCTTTGCGTCACGTGACTCGGGCATGACCGTGCTGGCCGACGACGCGCCGCTTCTCACGCGATTCCTCCGCGAAGTTCTCGCACGCAAGCGCAAGAGGCGCGATGTGGCGCGGCTCATGACCGGCTGAGGGGGCATGGACGTCCTGCGGACACCGAAGGAGCCTTACCCGGGCCTGCGGCCGTTCCTCGACCATGAGGCACCGCTGCTGCTCGGTCGCGGATCGCAGATCAAGGAGATCACCAAACGCCTCCGGCAGAGTCACTTCGTCGCGGTGGTGGGCGGATCGGGCTGCGGAAAGTCTTCGATCATTCGCGCCGGAGTCGTACCGCGGCTGCGCGGACTCGCGATACCCGAAGCGGGCGGGTACTGGGTTCCGGTGGTCTGCACGCCTGGAACGACCCGACCCGCTATGAACGAGCCTGTCGAAGCAACGCAGACGCCTGTCACGCGGCTTTCATGGAAGTTCGATCAGGTCCTGCTCAAGGCGGATGGTCTGAACTCCTCGGCGCGCCGCGAAGAGATCGCCACGGTTTTCCGTCAAGGCGCGGGATTTGCCCGGCTCGTCGACGCCTATCACGAGGCGTTACCCCCGCAGGGGCCGTCGACCAGCGAAGCGCGCTTCATTTTCGTGATCGATCAGTTCGAGGAGTTGTTCCACAGGGACAACGCCGGTAGTCCCGACGTGGAAGCGATGATCGATGCGGTCATCGCACATTTCTTCAACCCGCACGAGCGCTGCTATATCGTGCTGACCATGCGCAGCGAGAACCTCGCCGACTGCGCCGCCTATCTCGACCTGCCCGACGCGATCAACAAGGCGCTCTATCTGCTGAAGCGCCTGAACGATCGAGAGTTGCGCGAGGTGATCATCGGGCCGGCGAAGTATTACTTGCGACTGCGCCAGCGCGGCGATGCGGAGGGTTTGCTGAAACTTCCGTCCGACACCGTCTTCGAGGACGCAGTGGTGACGCGATTGCTTGCCGACGCAAGAACGATCGTTCACGACCCGGACCACCTGCCACTGCTTCAGCACGCGCTCGCCCGATGCTGGGAATCTGCATGCGCGCGAGAGGGGGTTCCCGACCAAGGCGTGCCGGCCGTGGTGCAGTGGGGCGATCTGGAGCGGGCCGCGACGGCCGATGACAACGCCGACGGTTTGGCGGACCGCATCAACGTATTGCGCGACAGTCTGGAGAATTGGGCGCAACGCACCTATCAGTCTCGTGACGAGCCGGCCCGTCACGAGATCGATGCGTTGCTGCGCCGCCTCGCATTCAAGGAACCCAACAACGGCCTCTACTTCCAGCAGCGGGTGCCGGTGGACGATGGGACCACGCCGTCGAAGGCACGGCTCCACGAATTGCTCGATCGCGGCTTTCGCGACTCGGTCAACTATCTGTTCTGGGACGATGAGGACGAGAAGCACCAGACCCTGAAGGTATCGCACGAGTCGTTCATCCGGGGATGGCGGCATTTCCGCGGTCTGGTCGATCGCGATGCCGAGCGTTTCGAGGAATTCATCGCGGTTCTGCGCCGATGCGAGGACTGGAAGGCGGACCCGAAGTTGCTCCTCGGTCGGTCGGAAATCGCGCGCATCGCGGCCGCCGATCTGGAACCCGTATTGCGTGATAGCGCCAAACAGGAGCAGTGGTTCCGGGTTCTTTCCCGTTCCCGGGACGGGGACCGCTACCAACGTCTTCGGACAGCGCTCGATGATTTCATTGCGAAGTCAAGGCAGCACAACGAGGAGGAAGAGCGCGACAGAAAGCAGACCGAACAAATGCTGCTTGAAGCAACCCACAAGGTCAAACTGCAAAGGACGCAACTCTTTGCCGTTGTCGCGTTGGGCTTTTGCGTGCTGCTGATCGCTATTGGAGCAGGTTATACGATCACGGTTCTTTCCCCCGTCATGGACAGCGTCAGCAGGTTTTCGCATGCACAGATCATCAGCCAGACCTATAACCGGGTCGAGTCGTCGACCGGACCGTCGGACAATCTGATGAATCTCAACAAGCTGCTGACGGCAGCGGACGACGTGCAGAAGGCAAAGGCAAATGGCCGCTTTCTATACCAGCGGCCTGCATCGGGTTTCAGCTGGTTTCCACCGGTGAATCAAGCGAAGTTGCTATTCGAGTTGAGTTCTTCAGAACCGATCGTCAACGGTAATTTGCGCCAGCTGATGACGACGCATCTTTGGCAAAGGACCGTCCCCGATGTAGTCCATCTGGATGGCACACGTTTCGAGCCTCGCAGTGAACACGTGTTTTGCAAGATTCAGCCTGTGCACGACGAGGCTCCCGATCGTCATGGGGGTTCAGGCCTGCCTGGAACCGGTTTCGAGGAAGTGGACGCGCCTCACGAACCGAATGGCACGCTCTTTCTCGACTCGACTTCGCGAGATGCCGGGCAGCCGATTCGCGCCGTCTTTGTCGCTAGCCAGGCCTCGGCAACGAACGAGGTTGTCCTGCGCACGGCACTTTGGAACGGGAAGGAATGCAAGGCTGGCGCGCCGTTCTGGTCCGCTCCGCTCATGTTCGAGCCCAAGATGCTCATCGATGCGCGTTCCAGATATCTCGCAATGAAGGCGGTCTATCCGGATCAATTGCCTTCCGTGACGCTGTATCGTATCAACTGGATTTACGGGCCGGACGGATTGCCGAGTGACGCGCGGCCGCAGCAGTTGTCGACTGCGACCGATCCGGCCACGGTCATCGCGTTCGATGACGCACTCAGCTCGCGCGCCCGCGAGGACAGCAAGGGCGTCGACCGCCTGGTCGGAAACGTCCTGACGTGGCGGGAGCTCGGCGGCCATGGATTCACCGCCGCCGGTCACGCCTGGCGTGTCTTCGACGACGGGGCGCAGCCGATCGAAGCGCCGATGGAAGGAGCCTGGGACCCGCTCGATGAGCCGGCTCCGGAAAGCAGCCTTTGCGGCAGGCTCGCCGCCTTCCTCAAGCCGCGAACTCAGCCTGGCTTCACGTCGATCATCTACACCCATCGGGGCGATTGCATTCAGATCCAGACCGGGATACCGCCGGCTGCAGCGTCTCGGACCGTACAATCGAAGCCGACCGGTGCGTCGGCCGAAGGGGGCGCGTCCTCAGCGGGCCCGAAGGGTTCGGTCGATTCGGAGGCCGACCGTCAGCAGGTCTTGATCGCACTCTATTCGAGCCGCGATGCAAGCCGGATATCGCCCGACGGGTTGGAGCCACTGCCGACGATCGCGAGCCTGCGGGCATTCGATCGATTGCCGAAAGGATCTTATCGCTGGTTTTTCGGAAGCTCGGGAACACAGGCCGGTTGGATCGCCCTCGAAGGAGACAACGCCCAGAAACGCGGCGCGCCTTTGACCACCGAGGCGTTGGCCGCCCTCGCGCGGCAATTGCCGGGCACAACGCGTCCATGACGGTAGAGGCAGCGCCGCAAAGCAGGGCCCGCAAGCCCGGCTACGGTCAGCTTTCCTGTCGTGCCTTACCGCCGCGCCCGAACGCGCGTCCAGCCGCTCGCTCGCGCGCACCGGACTACAGGGCGACGATTTCATGCTGGCTCTGCGTCGCTCAGCTCGTGACCCGCGTCTTCGCGAGCGGCGGATTCTTCGCGAAGTAGCGGCGGATTCCCTTGACCACCGCGTCGGCGAGCTGCTCCTGGTACGCGTCGTCGTTCAGCCGCCTCTCCTCGTCGGGATTGCTGATGAACGCGGTCTCGATCAGGATGCTCGGGATGTCGGGCGCCTTCAGCACCGCGAAGCCGGCCTGCTCGACCTCGCCCTTGTGCAGCCGGTTGATGCCGCCGATCTCGCGCAGCACCGCGTTGCCGAGCTTCAGGCTGTCGTTGATCTGCGCCGTCGTCGAGAGGTCGAGCAGCACGCCGGCGAGCTGGCGGTCGCGGGTCGCGATGTTGACGCCGCCGATCAGGTCCGCCGCGTTCTCCTTGTTCGCGAGCCACTTCGCGGCGGTCGACGATGCGCCGCGCTCGGACAGCGCGAACACCGACGAGCCGCGCGCCTCGGGCGACACGAACGCGTCGGCGTGGATCGACACGAAGAGGTCGGCCTGCACGCGCCGCGCCTTTTGCACGCGAACGTTGAGCGGCACGAAGAAGTCGGCGTCGCGCGTCAGCATCACGCGCATGTTCGGCTCCGCGTCGAGCTTCCGTCGCAGCCGCTTCGCGATCTCGAGCACGACGTCCTTCTCGTGGCTGCCGCCCTGGCCCACCGCGCCGGGATCCTCGCCGCCGTGGCCGGGGTCGAGCGCGATCGTGATGATGCGGGCGACCGATGGCGGCTTCTGCGCGAAGGCGTCGCCGCGATCGGGGCGGCCGCCCTTCGCGATCGACACGTCGGCCGGCGTGACGGTCGGGTCGCGCACCTCTTCCTGCGCCGGCGCCGGCTTCAGCAGCGGCTTCGCGGCGGGATCGATGCGGGCGTCGGGGATGAACTCCGGCGGTCCGTCGCGCTTCAACAGGATCTCGCCGTTCGGCTTCTCGAGGAACGCGAGCAGCGGGTCCGCGACCTGGTCCGGGTAGAGGTCGAAGACGAGGCGGTAGCGGTACTCGCCAACCGGTGCGAGGTTGAATACCTGCGGATTCACGCGCCCCTTCAGGTCGAGCACGATCCGGACGACGTTCGGCCGGTTCTGGCCGACGCGGACCTGGCGGATGTAGGGGTCGTTCGGCTGGACCTTCGCGACCAGGTCGCGGAGCGCCGCGTCGAGCTGCAGCCCCTCGACGTCGACGACCAGCCGGTCCGGTCCGTCGACGACGAAGTGGCTCGCCTTCAGCGCGAGGTCGCTCTCGATCGTCACGCGGCTGTAGTCGTCGGCCGGCCACACGCGGACGCCGACGATGCCGGCGGCCCGCGCGTCGCTCGCCGACACGACCGCGAGCGTCAGCAACGCCGGGAGACGGGCGTTCGCGGCGAATGCAGCTCCGACGCCGCGCTTCAGGAGCCGCCGTCGGGCCGCTCCGGCGCCGGGGCGAATCGTCCGCGGCTCATCCATGCGACGCCCCGTTCGGTCGGCGCGGCGAGCCGGGCGACCCGTCCGTCACCGGCGTTCTCGAGCACGACCCGCACGTCCGGCGCGGGCAGCGGCGTGCCGTCGTCGGAACGCGCGCGCTCGGGCCATTCGACCAACCGCAATGCCGCATCGGAGAAGTAGTCCCGAAAACCCGCTTCCAGCCATTCCTGCGGATCTTCGAACCTATAAAAATCAAAGTGATAACAGTATAAGTTCACGTGCAGTCGAGATGCTACGCTTTTCGGCATCGGTACGACGTACGGCTCGACCAGCGTGTACGTCGGGCTCTTGATCCGGCCTTCGATGCCGAGCGTCCGCAGCAACGCGCGAACGACGGTGGTCTTGCCGGCGCCGAGCTCGCCGCTGAAGTGGACCGTGAAACCGCCGTCCGGCATCGCGCCTTCCGCGCCGACGCCTTCGACCACCACGCGGGCGAGGTCGCGGCCGAGTTCGTCGGAGGCGGCCGCGTCGGGCAGCGTGCGGCGGAGCGGCGAGGGCGCGGAAGTCGCGGTCATACAATCGGCCGGCCATGAACAGCCCGACCCCCCGTTTCGACCTCCCTGACGCGATCCGCGGTTGGGCGCGCGAGCTCGGCTTCGCCGCCGTCGCGTTCTGCGACGCGACGCCGCGCGGCATCGCGGCGGATGCCGCGGCGCGCGAGACCGAGCGACGCCTCGGCGAATGGCTCGCGAACGGCTTCCACGGAACGATGGACTACATGGCGCGCCACGGGATGCGGCGCGCGCGTCCGCCCGAGCTCGTCCCGGGCACCGTCACCGTGATCGCGGTCCGCATGGACTACCTGCCCGACGGCGACGACGACTGGATCGCCGCGTCGTGGCGAACGCTCGACGATCCGGCGCGCGCCAACGTCTCGCGCTACGCGCACGGTCGCGACTACCACAAGGTGCTGCGCGGGCGGCTGCAGCGCCTCGCCGATCGCATCGCCGACGCGATCGGGCCGTTCGGGCATCGCGTCTTCACCGATTCGGCGCCGGTGATGGAGGTCGACATCGCAGCGCGCGCCGGCCTCGGCTGGCGCGGCAAGCACACGCTGTTGCTGTCGCGCGACGCGGGGTCGATGTTCTTTCTCGGCGAGCTGTTCGTCGACCTCGCGTTGCCGCCCGACGCACCGGACGCCGACCACTGCGGCACCTGCACGCGTTGCATCGACGTCTGCCCGACGCGCGCCATCGTCGCGCCGCAAGTGCTCGATTCGCGCCGTTGCATCTCGTACCTGACGATCGAGCACGACGGCGCGATCCCGGAGGAATTCCGCGCGGCGATCGGCAACCGCATCTACGGCTGCGACGACTGCCAGCTCGTCTGTCCCTGGAACCGCTTCGCGAAGCGCTCGCCGCTCCCCGACTTCGACGTCCGCGCGATCGCGAGCCGCACGCTGCTCGAGGTCTTCGCGTGGACCGCCGACGACTTCCTGCGGCACACCGAAGGCAGCGCGATCCGCCGCATCGGCCACGAGCGCTGGCTTCGCAACGTCGCGGTCGCGCTCGGCAACGCGCTCGCGGCGACGGTCGATCAGGGCGAACGGGAGGCGATCGTCGACGCGCTCGACGCGCGCCGCGACGACGCGTCGCCGATCGTCCGCGAGCATGTGCTGTGGGCGCTCGCGCAGCGTCACGTTCAGCGCGCGATGCCGATCCACAGCGGCAACGTGAACACCGAGCAGATCGTGCCGGCCGAGATCAGGAACGCGACGACCGCGCCGTTGCCGCCCATCCGCACCGCGAGGATGTAGGCCGACGACGCGGTCGGCAGCGCGGCGAACAGGATCGCGATCTCGCGTTGCAGCGGCGGAAACGCGAAGCGCGTCGCGATCGCCCATGCGACGAGCGGCGCCGCGAGCAGCTTGACGGCGAGCAGCCACGCGAGCAGCGGGCGCTCGACGATGCCGCCCGAGAGCCGCAGGCCGGCACCCACCGCGATCAGGCCGAGCGCGATCGACGCGGCGCCGAGCCGCTGCAGCGTCGCGAGCACGAACTCGGGCAGCACGACGCCCGCGAGGTTCAGCGCGAGCCCGCCGACCGTCGCCAGGATCAGCGGATTGCGCAGCATCTCGCCGACCACGTTCGCTTTCTGGTGCCGCGCGAGCGCATAGACGGCCCCGGCGTTCGCGAGCGGCACGCAGATGCCGATGACGACCGCCATCAACGCGATGCCTTCGCTGCCGCCGAGCCGTCCGGCGAGCGCGAGCGCGACGTACGAGTTGAAGCGGAACGCGCATTGCACGGCGGACGCGAAGACGATCGGCGCCGGACGGAACAACGGCCGCCCGAGATAGCCCAAGACGAGCCCCGTGACCATCGCGGCGAGGGACGCCCCGACCAGCCCCGCGGTCGCGTCGAAGTCGAGCTTCGCGGTCGCCGTCGAGCTGAACAGCAGCGACGGGAACAGCACGAAGTACACCATCCGTTCGAGCCCGATCCAGAACGCGTCCGCGAATCGCGCGTATCGTTTCAGCAGCGCGCCGAGCAGGATCAGCGCGAAGTCGGGGAACAGCAGCAGGGCGACGGACAAGGAGCGACGATGGCGAAGGGCGGGCGGATCGCTGGCGCGACGAAGCGGAAGGGTAACGCGGGCGCGCGCCGGTCATGGGTCGCGGGTGCGGTCCTGCTCGGTCTCTGGATGCAAACGGCGCCGGCCGCGTCGATCGAACGCGAGGGGATGCGCTACGAGGACAGCGCGAAGGTCGGCTCGAACAAGGTCGTGCTGAACGGGCTCGGCGTGCGCGGCGCGGGCTTCCTCAAGGGCTACGTCGCGGGCCTCTACCTGCCGTCGAAGGCGACCGATGCGGAGCAAGTCTACGACGCGAAGGGCGCGAAGCGGATCGCGGTGCGGATGCTGATCGCGGTCAACGGCGACACGCTCGCGAAGACCTTCGGCGACGGCATCCGGAAGAACTACAAGGACGACGCGCTCGAGGCGCTGAAGGAGCGGATGGACGTCTTCGACGGCCAGGTGCGCGCGACCGGCGGCGTCAAGCGCGGCGACGCGATCGACCTCGACTACGAACCCGCGACCGGCACGCATCTCCGGATCAACGGCAAGGAGCAGGGCGCCGCGATCGCCGGCGACGACTTCTACGTCGCGCTGCTGAAAATGTTCATCGGCGAGCGCGCGGTGGACAAGGGGTTGCGGGCGGCGTTGTTGGGGCAGGGGTCGTAGCGCCGGGACGCTGAGTCGCCGGCTGCGGTCGCGCGGTTATGATGTGTAGTCTTTTGCCAAGAGATACACACCATGCGCACGAACATCGTGATCGACGACAAACTCATGAAGGACGCCCTCCGGACAACGGGCGCGAAGACCAAGAGGGAGGCCGTGGAGCTCGGACTTCGCACGCTCGTTCAGCTGGGCCGGCAACAGCAGGCGAGGCAGCTCAGGGGCAAGATCACTTGGGAAGGTGACCTGGAGGCCATGAGGACCGACAAGTGATCCTCGTCGACTCGAGCGTGTGGATCGACTTCTTTCGCGGATCGCGGACGCCGCAGGCCGACCAGCTCGACGTATTGCTCGGAACCACCCACATCGTCGTGGGCGACTTGATCCTTGCCGAAGTATTGCAGGGGGTGCGGGACGAGCGTGAGTTCCAGCAGGTTCGAAAGACCATGGACTCGTTCGTGCAGGTCGACCTCGTGGGGCGCGACATCGCGATACAGGCTGCGAAGAACTTCCGGAAGCTGCGTGACCTCGGCCTCACGATCCGGAAAACGATCGATACGCTGATCGCCACTCGATGCATCGCGAGCAAGTACGAGCTGCTCCACTCGGATCGCGACTTCGACGCGTTCGAGCTGCATCTCGGCTTGCAGGTCGTGAGTTCGGAAAGCTGACGTTTCAAATAAGTCATCTGGCCGTCTTTCCGATCCGAGGCATGCTGCAGCTCTGCCGATCATCGTGGCCAGAGCCGCCGAACGACCATCCGGTCTGGGCGCGTCATCGATCGACACCTCCGATGACGCCGGATCGTCCGCTCCATCGCCATCAGGCGATCCTTCTCGGCTCCCCGCTGCCAAACAAATTCGACACGCACCGCCCGCACAGACTCGCATGCGCCGCGTCCTGCCCGACATCGCTGCGGTAATGCCAGCAGCGGTCGCACTTCGGGTGCGCCGACGGCGTCACGACGATCTCGTGGTCGTCCTCGCGTGCCGACTCGTGGACGACGGCCTGCGACGTGATCAGCACGAAGCGGAGGTCGTTCTTCAGCTCCAGCAGCAGCCCGTAGCGGTCCGACGGCACGCGGATCTCGACCTCGGCTTGCAGCGACGAGCCGATCAGGCCCGCGGCCCGGGCGTCTTCCAGCTTCTTCAGCGCATTCGAGCGGATGTCGCGGATGACGCCCCACTTGTTCAGCAGCGCGTCCGCGTGCGCGAGCTCGGGGAGCACGTGCACGGTCTCCGCGAAGATCGTGCCGCGCGCCGCGAGCGCGTCGGG
>CAXTDA010000053.1:0-5808 GCA_964242935.1 uncultured Burkholderiaceae bacterium
GTGGAGGTGGCCGGTAGGTCAGTCCCGTTCCGACCTAAATCGATACCGATCCCCCCTTCCGATAAGCCCCCGCCGCACTCCCCGTCCAACTCTTGAACGCCCGCTGGAAAGCCGGGCTGTCCGCGAAGCCGAGTTCAATCGCCAGTGCCGTCAGCGGGATCGCCGTCGTATTGAGCCGCACGATCGCGAGGTCGCGGCGCAACTGGTCCTTCAGCGCCTGGAAGCTCATGCCTTCGGCCGCGAGATGGCGCTGCAGCGTGCTGGTCGACAGATGCAACGCGTCCGCGGTGGTCGCGAGGTCGGGCCAGGCGGGACGCATGGCCTGCAGGGTCGCGCGGACGCGCGTGCTCATCACGTGCTCGTTTCGTTGGGGGATCACGACGATGCCGGGTGCACGGTCGAGGAACGATCGCATCGCGGCTTCGTCGCGCAGCATCGGCACCGACAGGCTGCGCGCCTCGAACCACACCGTCGTGCGCGGCGCCTCGAAGCGCACCGAGCCGGGAAACACCTTCGCGTACTCGGGCGCATGCGGCGGCGCCGGGAATGCGAAGTCGAAGCGCGACGGCTTCAGACGACCGCCGTGCAGCCACGCGATGACGCGCCAGAAGACGCGCAACTGCAGTTCGTGGAGGAACGCCCGCTGCGGCTGCACGCTATTCGCGAAGACCAGCGCGAAGCCGGCCAGCGCGCCATCCTCGACGAGTTCGATCGTCACGTCGTCCTGCAGCAGCCGGAAGGTTCGGGCGAAGCGCCGTAGCGCATGACGCAGGTTCGCGGCGCCGAGCGTCGAGCGCAGCAGCAGGGCCAGCGTGCCGCGGCGCATCGGCCGCGACAGGAAACCGAGGAACTCGTCGTCGAGGCGCTCCATCAGGATCGCGAACAACGCCACGTACTGGTCGAGCGTCACCCGCGCATGCGACTCGTCGAGCAGGGGCGGTGCGATCCCTGCGTCCGTCAACCAGCGGTCGATCCGGACGGCGTCTTCGGGCTTGCCTTCGCCCTGCAACGCCGACAACATGCCGCGCACGAACGCGATCGAGACGGTGTCGGGCGGCTTCGGCATCGAGCGACCTTAGCGCGCTTCACCGCGAACGAGAAGACGCGGTAATCAGGAGACGACATGCAGGAACGGAATTTCGACGGCATCGTGTGGAGCATCGATCGCCGGGGCATCGCCCGCATCACGCTGGACCGCCCGAGCGAAGCGAACACGATGACGCTGAAGGCCGCCGGCGCGTTCGCCACGGCGATCGACGAGATCGCCGCCGCGTCGCCGCGCGTCGTGCTGCTGACGGGCCGCGGCAAAATGTTCTGCGCGGGTGGCGACATCGGCGAGTTCGCCCGGCACATCGATACCTTCGACCGGCTGATCGAGGACATCCTCGTCGTGCTGCATCCGGCGGTCGTGCGCCTGTCCGCGATGCCGGTCCCGGTCGTCGTCGCGATCAACGGCTCGTTCGGCGGGGCGGGGCTCGGCCTCGCGCTGTGCGGCGACTTCGCCTATGCCGCGTCGTCGGTCAAGCTGCGCACCGGCTACGTCGCGCTCGGACTGTCGCCGGACGCGGGCTCGTCGTACTTCCTCTGCCGCCGCATCGGCGCGGCCCGCGCCAAGCAACTGTTCTTCACCAACGAGGCGTTCGACGCATCGCGTCTGCTCGCGGCCGGCATCGTCGACGCGGTCTTCCCCGACGACGGATTGCTGCCCGAAGCCGAGGCGCTGTGCGAACGCCTGGCGAAGGCGTCGACCGGTTCCCTCGCGGTCATCAAGACGCTGTGCGACGGCGCGGCCGGCCGCCCGCTGCCGGATCACCTCGCGCTGGAGAAGCGGCTCCTCGAAGAGCGCGCACGCGGGCCCGATGCGCGCGAAGGCATCACCGCGTTCCTGGAGCGTCGACCGGCGGTGTTCGGTGGCACTTGATGCGATCGGCCATCCGCGCGATGCGATCCGCCATCGCATCGCGCGGGATGCGGGCTTAGCATCGCAGCGCCGGGTTCGACAGAGCACCGGCCGATGCGCACCCGGGCCGGTGCCGCACACGACCGATGGAGACCGCATGTACTTCACGCAAGGATTGCATCGAGCGCTGCAGCGGCACCCGGACCGCATCGCGGTCCGCTTCGCCGGACGGACCCGGACCTTCCGCGACCTGGCGCATCGCGCCGCGCGGCTGGCCGGCGCGCTGCAGGGCCTGGGCATGAAGACCGGCGACCGCGTCGCCATGCTCGCACTGAACTCGGACCGCTACCTCGACTACCAGCTCGGCGTGCCGTGGGGCGGCGGCGTGCTGAACCCGTGCAACGTCCGCTGGAGCGTGGCCGAGATCGTCTACTCGCTGAAGGACTCGTCGTCGACGCTGCTGATCGTCGACGACGCGTTCACCGGCATGGTCGACGCGATCCGGCGCGAGGCACCGGGCATCGCGCAGGTGATCTACGCCGGCGAGCGCGAGGCACCGGCGGGACTGCACGACTTCGAGAGGCTGATCGCCGACGCGAGCCCGATCGACGATGCCGGTCGCGACGGCGACGACCTGCTCGGCGTCTTCTATACCGGCGGTACCACGGGCTTCCCGAAGGGCGTGATGCTGAGCCACCGCAACCTCTGGGCCTCGGGCATGGCGTTGCTCGCGGCAGGCACGGCACCGCCGGACGGCGTCTACCTGCACGCGGCGCCGATGTTCCATCTCGCCGACTTCGGCCTGTCGATCCCCCAGCACCTCGCCGGCAACGCGCACGCGATCGTGCAGTCGTTCAGTCCGGAGGCCGTGCTCGCCTGCATCGAGACCGATCGCGTCACCGACACGCTGCTGGTGCCGACGATGATCCAGATGCTGGTCGATCATCCGTCGATGCGCGACGGCCGCGACCTGAGGAGCCTGAAGCGCATCGTCTACGGGGCGTCGTCGATGTCGGAGGCGGTGCTCGACCGCGCGATGAAGGCGCTACCCGGCGTCGAATTCTTCCAGGCTTACGGGATGACGGAGCTGTCGCCGCTCGCGACCCTCAACCCGCCGTGGTACCACACGCCCGAAGGCCGGAAGGCCGGCAAGATCCGCTCGGGCGGTCGCGCGTGCGTGTGCACCGAGGTCAAGGTCGTCGACGCCGACGACGTCGAGGTGCCGCGCGGCACGGTGGGCGAGGTCGTCGTGCGCGGCCCGAACGTGATGCTCGGCTACTGGAACAAGCCCGAGCTGACTGCCGACGCGCTCCGCGGCGGCTGGATGCACACCGGCGACGGCGCGTACATGGACGACGACGGCTTCATCTTCGTCGTCGACCGCATGAAGGACATGATCATCACCGGTGGCGAGAACGTGTACTCCGCCGAGGTCGAGAACGCGCTCTCGCAACATGCGGCGGTCGCTCAATGCGCGGTGATCGGCGTTCCGAGCGCCGACTGGGGCGAGGCGGTCCACGCGGTGATCGTCCGGAAGGCCGGCGTCGACGCCGCGGCCGACGAGGTCATCGCGCATTGCCGGACGCTGATCGCCGGCTACAAGTGCCCGCGCAGCGTCGAGTTCCGCGACGCGTTGCCGCTGTCGGGCGCGGGCAAGATCCTGAAGACCGTGTTGCGCCAGCCGTTCTGGGAAGGCCGGGAACGGCAGGTCGCTTGAAGTGTTCGTGACAGGAGTCCACATGAAACAGTCGGTCGTCGTTGCCGGGGTCGGCATGATCCCGTTCACCAAGCCGGGCGCGAGCGAGCCCTATCCGAAGATGGGCGCACAGGCCGTGCTGCTCGCGCTCGACGATGCGCGTCTCGATTACACCGACGTGCAGCAGGCCTACGTCGGCTACGTCTATGCCGACTCGACGGCCGGTCAGCGCGTGCTGTACGACGTCGGCATGACCGGCATCCCGGTCATCAACGTCAACAACAACTGCGCGACCGGGTCGACCGCGCTGTACCTCGCGCGGCAGGCGGTCGAGAGCGGCGCGGCCGACTGCGTGCTGGCCCTCGGCTTCGAGCAGATGACGCCGGGCGCGCTCGGCATGCAGTTTGCCGACCGGCCGAGTCCGTTCGAGCATTTCAACGCGATCACCGACGATCTGGTGCAGGCCGACGTCCCGTTCACGCTGCGCTACTTCGGCGGCGCCGGCGCGGCGCACATGGCGCAGTACGGCACGAAGCTCGAGACGTTCGCGAAGATCCGCGCGAAGGCGAGCCGCCATGCCGAACACAACCCGATGGCGCTGTTCCGGAAGGTCGTCACCGAGGACGACGTGATGAACGCGCCGATGATCTGGCCGGGCGTGATGACGCGCCTGATGGCGTGCCCGCCGACCTGCGGCGCCGCGGCGGCGGTGGTGTGCTCCGAGGCCTACGCGAAGCAGCACGGGCTCGACTCGCGGGTGCGCATTCGCGCGCAAGCGATGACGACCGACCGGCCCGCGGCCTTCGACGCGCGCGACATGCGCGAGGTGGTCGGCTTCGGCATGGCGAAGGACGCGGCCGACCGGGTCTACGAGGCGGCGGGCATCGGACCGCAGGACGTCGACGTCGTCGAGCTGCACGACTGCTTCGCACAGAACGAGCTCTTGAGCTACGAGGCGCTCGGCCTCTGCCCGCCGGGCGGCGCGGAGCAATTCGTCGAAGACGGCGACAACACGTACGGCGGCCAGGTCGTCACCAATCCGTCGGGCGGGCTGCTATCGAAGGGCCATCCGCTCGGCGCGACCGGACTCGCGCAGTGCACCGAGCTCGTCCAGCAGCTGCGCGGTCGCGCCGAGCGGCGACAGGTGGAAGGCGCGCGCCTCGGGCTGCAGCACAACCTCGGCCTCGGCGGCGCCTGCGTCGTCACGCTGTACGAGAAGGTCGACGCATGATCGATCGGAAGTGGATCGGGCACGCGCTCGGCAAGTCGGTCCTGCCGATCGAGCGCACGCGCCTGCGGTTCTTCGCGAAGGCGATCGGCGAGACCGACCCGGTCTACGTCGACGAAGTCGCGGCGCGGGCGGCGGGCCATGCCGACCTGCCGGCCCCACCGACCTTCCTCTTCGCGGCCGAGCTCGACAGCGGCGCGACCGACCGACTGCTCGCGGACCTCGGCGTGCCGATCGCGACGATCCTGCACGGCGAGCAGGGCTTTCGTTATCACCGCACCGCCTGCGTCGGCGACGTCGTCACGGTCGACTCGCGCATCGCGGACATCTACGACAGGAAGAACGGCGCGCTCGAGTTCATCGTCAAGGAGTCGCGCGCGGTGAACCAGCGCGACGAGCTGGTCGCCGAACTGCGCACGGTGATCGTGGTTCGACAGGAGGTGCGCGCATGAGTGACGACGACATCGGGTACGACGACATCGCGGTCGGCGACCTGCTCCCCGAACTGCGGTTGCCCCCGGTCGATCGCAGCACCCTTGCGCTGTTCTGCGGCGCATCGGGCGACCACAACCCGATGCACGTGGACATCGACTTCGCGCGCCGCGCCGGGATGCCGGACGTGTTCGCGCAAGGCATGCTCGGCATGGCGTGGCTCGGACGGCTCTTGACGCAGTGGGTTCCGCAGTCGCAGCTGCGTCGCTTCGACGTGCGCTTTCTCGGCATTACACACCTCGGGCATGCGATCACCTGCAGCGGCCAGGTCCTTCGGAAACACGAGGGCGACGGCGAGCGCCAGGTCGTCGTCGAGGTGCGGAGCACCAACCAGTACGGTCAGGCGCGGATCGCCGGCGAAGCCGTGGTGGCTCTCCCGTGAGCCGCAAGCTCGAAGGCAAGGTCGCGCTCGTCACCGGGTCGGGTCGCGGCATCGGCCGATCGATCGCCCTCAAGTTCGCGAACGAAGGCGCCCGCGTCGTCGTCAACGAC
>CAXTDA010000053.1:5838-13003 GCA_964242935.1 uncultured Burkholderiaceae bacterium
GGCCGCCGGCGGCGCGGCCGTGGCGTGCGTCGGCAGCGTCACCGCGCCGGACTTCGCC
This sequence comes from uncultured Burkholderiaceae bacterium, assembly GCA_964242935.1. Taxonomy (GTDB): domain Bacteria; phylum Pseudomonadota; class Gammaproteobacteria; order Burkholderiales; family Burkholderiaceae_D; genus CAHJXF01. The sequence goes on from CAXTDA010000053.1 coordinate 5,897, forward strand.
GATCGCTTCATCGGCGCCGCGGTCGAGCGCTTCGAGGGACTCGACATCGTCGTCAACAACGCCGGTTACACCTGGGACAGCGTGATCCAGAAGATGGACGACGCGCAGTGGTACGCGATGATCGACGTGCATCTCACGGCGCCGTTCCGCATCCTCCGCGCGGCGCAGCCGGTGATCCGTGCACTCGTCAAGGCCGAAGCGGCCGACGGTCGGCGCGTCGTGCGGAAGATCGTCAACATCTCGTCGGTGGCGGGCCTGTTCGGCAATGCGGGACAGGTCAATTATTCGACCGGCAAGGCGGGCATCGTGGGCCTCACGCAGACGCTCGCGAAGGAATGGGGACGGCTGCACACGACCGTCAACTGCGTCGCGTTCGGCCTCATCCGCACGCGGCTGACCGACGGCAAGGCCGGCGAGTCGTCGGCGCAGATCGAGGGCCGCGAGATCAAGCTCGGCGTCAATCCCGACCTGCTCGCGTCGATGGAACGCAGCATTCCGCTCGGCCGCGGCGGCACGCCGGACGAAGCGGCGGGCGCGGTCTATCTCCTGACCATTCCCGAGTCCGATTACGTCAGCGGCCAGACGTTGCTGTGCAGCGGCGGGCTGACCGGGATATGAGCCCGACGACGTTGCGGCACGCGTGGATGACGGACGAGATCGCGATGCTGCGCGAGCAGTCGCGCCGCTTCGTCGAGGATCGGCTCGTGCCGCAATTGCCGCGCTGGCGCGCGCAGAAGCACGTCGAGCGCGGCGCCTGGGCCGAGGTCGGCGCCATGGGCATGCTGCTCCCCGAGTTGCCGGAGACCTTCGGCGGGTCGGGTGCGACGCTCGCGCATCAGCTCGTGCTGCAGGAGGAGTTCGCGCGTGCGGAGGTGCCGGCAAACTCGCTGGTGCACTGCCTCGTCGCGCACTACCTGCTCGACTTCGGCACCTCGGAGCAACAGCAGCGCTGGTTGCCACGCATGGCGAGCGGCGAGCTGTTCGCGGCGATCGCGATGACCGAGCCCGGCGCCGGCTCCGACCTGCAGTCGATCACCACGCGCGCGATCCGCGACGGCGACCACTACGTGATCGACGGTGCGAAGACCTTCATCACGAACGGCTACACGGCGAACCTGATCGTCGTCGTCGCGAAGACCGACCCGACGCGCGGCGCGAAGGGCATCTCGCTGATCGTGCTGGAGACGGAGAACCTGCCGGGCTTCCGCGTCGGCCGCATCCTCGAGAAGATCGGCCAGCACGCGTCGGACACCTGCGAGCTGTTCTTCGACGACGTGCGCGTGCCGGCCGATCACCTGGTCGGCGAGGTCGAGGGTCAGGGGTTCGCGCAGCTGATGGGACAGTTGCCGTTCGAGCGGATGCTGATCGCGGTGGCCTCGGCGACCGTCATCGAACGCGCGGTGGAGCTCACGGTCGCTTACACGAAGGAGCGGAAGGCCTTCGGCCAGACGTTGTTCGATTTCCAGAACACGCGCTTCAGGCTGGCCGAATGCGCCACCGTCGCGCACGTGATGCGCAGCTTCGTCAACGACTGCATCCAGCGTCTCGTCGACGGCACGCTCGACGCCGAGACCGCGTACATGGCGAAGTGGTGGTGCAGCGAGCAGCAATGCAAGGTGCTCGACGAATGCCTGCAGCTGTTCGGCGGCCACGGCTACATGACCGACTTCCCGATCGCGCGGATGTACGCCGATGCCCGCGTACAGCGGATCTACGGCGGCTCGAACGAGGTGATGAAGGAGCTGATCGCGCGGCGGCTCTGAGTTCGCCGGCCTTGAAGCCACGGCCGATTGAATGGCACGTCCTGAGCCGATCCGGTTTCATAGCACATGTGCGCTACAGTCGGGTCTCCGCGTATCGCTTCCTCCCCGCCATCGAGACGGTCTTCGTCATGGCGATCCGAAGCCAGCGCGAGGCCGGACACCGCCGGGACGGATGACGACCGACGGATCAGGACCGCGGCGACTGGAACACGCCGGCGTCGTTCGAGAAGACCACCTCCACGCGACGGTTGAGCTGGCGACCCGAGCCGTTGTCGTTGCTCGCGACCGGATAGCGCTCGCCGAGGCCGTGCACCTGCACGCGGTCCGCGGTCACGCCGCGCAGCGTGAGCGCGTCGCGGACCGCCTCGGCCCGGCGCTGCGACAGGCCGAGGTTCAGGTCTTCGCTGCCGACGCTGTCGGTATAGCCCTCGATCAGGACCTTGCGTTCCGGATGCTGCTGCATGAACGCCGCGAGGTCGTCGACGGTCCGCATCGCGGCGTCCTTCAGCGTCGCCTTGCCGGTGTCGAACAACACGTCGCCGAGCGTCAGCACCATGCCGCGGTCGGTCTGCTTCGCCTGCAGCGCGGCGAGCTGGGTCGCGAGGCTGTCGGCGCGCTGCTGCGACGCCAGCGCCTGTTGTTGCGACGCGAGCGCCTGCTGCTTCGCGAGATCGGCATCGAGCTTCGCCTGCTCGGCCTCGCGGGTCCGCGACGCGAGCACGATGCGGTCGCGCTGGTTCTGTGCGTCGACCGACGCCTGGTCGGCCCGCGCGACGCGTGCCGCCTCGACCGCGACCTGCGCGCGCTGCCGGGCAAGATACGCATAGTGGTCGACGGTCTCGGCCTTCTGGCCGTCGCGGAACGCGGCATCGCCGCGCTGCAACTCGTCCTGCGCCTGCGCGAGCTCCTTCGGCGCGCTGCGCACGACCTCGGGGTCCGACGCGGCGATCGTGTAGGCGGAACGCGCGGCTTCGAGGTTCGGGTTCGGCGCCGGAGCGGCACAGGCGGCGAGCACGATGGCGGCCGCGGCGGCGAGCGCCAGACGCGGACTGGTCGATGAAGAATTCATGGGTTTCCTTTCAGGAGGTCGTGACCGCACGAACGGCGGCCTTCGGTACAACACGCCGAGAAGGCGGGAGACGGCTCAGCGCGTCGCGGGCGCGCGGTTCAGTTCGTTACCGAGCACGGTGTTCGAACGCTGCAGTTCCGCCGCGTTCTGGGTGGCCTTGACGGCGCGCGCCTTCCGTTCGGCGACGTCCGCATCCGCGGCCGCCTCGTCGGACAGCACGCGCGCGTCGTCGAAGCGCTTGTCCTTCATCGCCACTTCGGCGCGGCTCAGCTTGTCGCGAGCCGACAGCAGCTCGGTCGGTGCGTACTGCGCGGCGCCGGCGCTCTCGGCCTTGCCGAGCGAGTTGCGCGCCACGGCCAGGTCCGCGACGGGCGCCTTGCCCTGGCTCGCGCAGGCCCCGAGCAGGAGCGTGGTGGCGATCACCGAGAGCGCGATGAACGGCCGGGCAGTCTGGTTCAGTTCTTTTTGCATGGAATTCCTTTCGAAAAAAGCGTTTCGTGCGAGGCTGCGGCGGCGCAGCAGTTCCCCGCCAACTCGCCCTGCCGGCTCGATTCGGACATCGGCCTACACCGCCTGCCTCGTCGTCCGACCACCGGGTCCAGACAACATCAGCGTTGCGACATCGCGAGCGTCGCCTGCCGCATCAGCCGGTCGCGGGGATGCAGCAACACCGCGATCAACGCGGTCCACCCGGTCTGGTGCATGGCGCCGAGCCCGCGCCCGGTATCGCCGTGGAAGTACTCGGGGTACAGCATCAGGTCGGCGAACAACGGGTCGCCCTGCTCGAGCGGGCTGTCGCCGAACAGCACGCGGCGGCCGGCCGCGTCCTTCGTGAAGAGCCCGCGGATCCGCCCGGTCAGCGCGTCGGCGACCTCGTGGAGGCAATGCAGTTGCCCGGACCCGGTCGGATACTCGATCCGATGCGTCGGCCCGTAATACGCGTCGAACTTGTAAAGCGACTGGATCAGCATGTAGTTGAGCGGCAGCCAGACCGGCCCGCGCCAGTTCGAGTTGCCGCCGAAGAGACGCGTGCGACCTTCGCCCGGCTCGTAGCCGATCGTCTTGATCCCGTCGTCCTGCTGCAGCATGAACGGACGGTCGAGGTGGACCTTCGACATCGATCGCACGCCGTGGTCCGACAGGAACTCGGTCTCGTCGAGCATCCGCGCGAGCACGCGGTTCATCCGCTCGCGCCGCATCAGCGACAAGAGCCGGTACTCGTGCAGGTTCTTGTCGCTCCAGTGCGAGACCAGGCGCGCGAGCTCGGGCCGCTGCATCAGGAACCAGTGCAGTCGCTCGGCGAACTGCGGCAGGCGGCGGATCATCTCGTCGTCGAGCACCTCGACCGCGAGCAGCGGGATCAGTCCGACCAGCGACCGGATGCGGAGCGGCACCGGCGCCTCGCCCGGCTTCCGCAACACGTCGTAGTAGAAGCCGTCGGCGTCGTTCCACAGCCCCGAGTCGGTCTCGCCGTCGCTGCCGTGCGCGGCCTCAGCGATGTAGAGGAAGTGCTCGAAGAACTTCGTCGCGAGGTCCTCGTAGACCGCGTCGTCGATCGCGAGCTCCATCGCGATCCGCATCAGGTTCAGCGCATACATCGCCATCCACGCGGTCGCGTCGGCCTGGTCCACGTACGCGCCGTCCCGCATCGGCACGCTGCGGTCGAAGAGCGCGATGTTGTCGAGCCCGAGGAAGCCGCCCTGGAAGATGTTGTTGCCTTCGAGGTCCTCGCGATTGACCCACCACGTGAAGTTGAGCGTCAGCTTGTGGAAGACGCGTTCGAGGAACGCGATGTCGCCGGTTCCCGACTGCTGCTTGTCGATCTCGTAGATCTGCAGCGCCGCGAACGCGTGGGTCGGCGGGTTGACCGCGTCGAAGTCCCATTCGTAGGCCGGCAGTTCGCCGTTCGGATGTTGCGACCGGGCCTGCAGCAGCAGCACGAGCTGCGCCTTCGCGAACGCCGGATCGATCAGCGCGAACGCGATGCAGTGGAACGCGAGGTCCCAGCTCGCGAACCACGGATACTCCCAGTTGTCGGGCATCGAGATCACGTCCGACAGCACGAGATGGCGCCAACCGCTGTTGCGCACGTCCTTCCGCGCCGCGGGCGGCGGCGGCATCGTCGGGTCGCCGTGCATCCAGCGCCGCACGTCGTAGCCGTAGTACTGCTTGCCCCATAGCAGACCGGCGAACGCCTGGCGTTGCACGAGCCGGTCGTCGGGGTCGACGACGTCGGCCTGCAATGCGTCGTAGAACGCATCGGCCTCGGTGCGGCGTGCTTCGACCAGGTCGTCGAAGCCCTGGGCCGTGGCGGTGCCGGTCTCCGGCCACAGGCGCACGCGGACCGTGGCGCTCTCGCCGGCCGCGATGTCGAACACGTAGTGCGCAGCCACCTTGCTGCCGACGCCGTCGGGGTTGACCGCGTCGGACCTGCCGCCGACCACGAAGTCGTTGATGCCGTCCTTGAACCAGCCCGGCCGGTCGGTTCCGTAGAGTCGGTTCGTGTTCGTGTCGTTGTCGCAGAAGAGGAGCGGTGGGGCGCCCTCGAAGCGCGCCCGCATCGCCGCGAAGTCGGAGACGACGATCGAGACCTCGCCGGCGCCGTCGCCTTCGATCCGCGCGACCGGCCGGCCCGCGTGCCAGGCCCACGTGTTCCGCGCCCAGAGCTGCGGCAGCACGTGGAGCCGCGCCGGCTCGTTCGCGCAGTTCGTCGCGGTGACCCGCATCAGGATGTCGTCCGGCGCCGCCTTCGCGTATTCGATCGTAAGGTCGAAGTAGCGGTTGCCGTCAAAGACGCCGGTATCGAGCAGCTCGAACTCGCGGTCGTCGAGGCCGCGCTCGCGGTTCCGCGCGATCAGCGCCTCGTAGGGGTAGGCGGCCTGCGGATACTTGTAGAGCATCCGCATGTACGAATGCGTCGGCGTGCCGTCGACGAAATAGTAAAGTTCCTTTACATCTTCGCCGTGGTTGCCCTCGGCGTTGTCGAGGCCGAACAGCCGCTCCTTCAGGATCGGATCGCGCTCGTTCCAGAACGCGGTCGCGAGGCACAGCTTCAGCCGATCGTCGGCGAAGCCGCCGATGCCGTCCTCGCCCCAGCGATAGGCGCGGCTGCGCGCGTGGTCGTGCGGGAAGTAGCTCCATGCGTCGCCGTCGGCGCTGTAGTCCTCCCGGACCGTGCCCCACTGGCGTTCGCTGAGGTACGGACCCCACGCGCGCCAGTCGGCGCCTTCGTCGACCTGCGCGAGCCGCGCGCCTTCGGCCGTGTCGCGGGCGGCGGTCGGCCGGGCGTTCGAGGGTTCGATCTTCACGGTGTGGAAATGAATCGTGCGGCGCGCACAGTCGTCGGACGGGCGCGATACCTTACGCGGGATGCGCCGCGACTTCTGGAACAATGCCGCGCATGCATCCATTCGACAACGCCATCCATCTCGACCCGCGGCCCGATGGCCGGCTCCACGGCCGGACCACGCCCGACTACGCGAACATGGTCGGTCCGTTCGGCGGGCTCATCGCGGCGTGCCTGCTGCAGGCGGCGATGCAGCATCCGGAGCGGCTCGGCGAACCGATCGCGCTGACCGCCAACTTCGCAGCAGCGATCGCAGACGGTGCGTTCACGATCATGGCGCGCCCGCTCCGCACCAATCGTTCGACGCAGCACTGGGCGATCGAGCTCGAGCAGGACGGCCAGGTGGCCGCGAGCGCCACGGCCGTCTTCGCGGTGCGTCGCGCCACGTGGTCCGCGCCCGACGCGGCACCGCCGATCGATTCCCCACGCGCGGAGACACTGGCGCGGGCGACGTCGGTCGACGCCCTCGCGTGGACACAGCGCTACGACATGCGCTTCGTGCGCGGCGGCATGCCCGCGGCATTCGATGCGGGAGAGCAGGACGACTCGTCGAGCGTGGTATGGCTCCGCGACGAGCCGCCGCGCCCGCTCGACCACGTCGCGCTCGCATCGCTCGCCGACTGCTTCTTCCCGCGCATCTTCCTGCGTCGCCGGAAGCGCGTGCCGATCGGCACGGTGACGCTCACGACCTACTTCCATGCCGATGCCGCGATGCTTCGCCAGCACGACACGCGATCGGTGCTCGGCACGGCACGCGCGCTGAACTTCCGGAACGGCTACTTCGACCAGACCGCGACGCTGTGGAGCGACGACGGCCGCCAGCTCGCGAGCAGTCATCAGATGGTGTATTTCCGCGAGTGATCCACCTTCTTGTCGTCCCCCGGCACGGCCGCGCCGCCCAGGGGTCAAGAACGCCCGGTTGAGCTAGG
>CAXTDA010000053.1:13013-14214 GCA_964242935.1 uncultured Burkholderiaceae bacterium
CACGGACTTGCGCCCCGGCCTTCGCCGGGGTGACAACAACGACCGAGCGATCATCAAGGTTTTGACGCCATCGCCCGCCGCCGGTCGACCACGAGCCGGTGGATCAGGTATCCGACCACGAGCAGGTTGACCACGAGCACCAGCGCACGCGCGATCGTCGGCCGATCGAACAACTCGAACGCCTCGAACGGCAACAGCGATGCCGTCATGATCGTCGTCAGGTACTCGGCCCAGCGCTTCTTCAGCCAGAGCCCGACCGCTTCGACGAGGAACACGCTGCCGTAGACGAAGCAGCCGATCGCGATCAGCACGAGTCGTCCGATCGTCGCCGTACCGAGCAGGGTCGCTGCCTTCGAGGCCAGCGCCGACGTCAGACGGCGGCCTTCGCGCAACGACAACGCGTCGAGCCACCCGACGATCGCCTGATGCGAGTCGGCGTCGAGCAAGCCGAGCACGCCGAGGCCCGCGCCGATCAGCACCACGGCCTTCAACAGCTTGAAGCAGGCGATGACGCGGAGCGTCGACGCGCCGTCGCCACGCTGGTCCGCCCCGGGCGTCATCGGGTCGTCCTGTCCAGCGGACACGGCATCACGCCTCGAACGCGTGCGACGGACCCGGGAAGAGCCGCTCCTTCACCGCCGCGACGTAGGCGCGCACCGCGCCTTCGCAGTCGCGTGGACGACCGTCGTCGTCAACCGCGAAGTTGTGCACGAACCGTGGACGATGGCCGGGGAAGATGCCCAGCATGTCGTGCAGGACCAGCACCTGCCCGTCGCAGTCGAGGCCCGCACCGATGCCGATCGTCGGGATCGCGAGCGCCTCGGTGACGCGAGCGGCGAGCGGCGCGGGAACCATCTCGAGCACCAGCATCGACGCCCCCGCCTGCTCGACCGCGCGCGCGTCGGCAACCAGCGCCTCGGCGGCCGCGTCGCCGCGGCCCTGCACGCGATAGCCGCCGAGCTGATGGACGCTCTGCGGGGTCAGCCCGAGGTGCGCGCAGACCGGTACGCCGCGGGCGACCAGGAAGCCGATCGTCTCGACGAGCCATGCGTTGTCGGCACCGGCGCCTTCGAGCTTGACCATCTGCGCGCCGGCGCGCATCAACGCGGACGACGCACGATACGCGGTCGCCGCCGACTCGTGGTACGACGCGAACGGCAGGTCGCCGCCGACCAGCGCGGTGCCGCGCGCGGCGGCGATG
>CAXTDA010000054.1:0-11425 GCA_964242935.1 uncultured Burkholderiaceae bacterium
CGATCCGGCCCGAACAGGGTCTCGAGATCCACGGCGTGATGGTGGGCCTCTTCCGGAAGACCGTCGCGCCGCGCATCGGCCACACCCGTCCGCGCCGCTGACGTTCGGACTCTCTTCTTCGCCGATCCACCAATGGCTTCCTTGCCGCTCTTCGTCTCGTCGTTCATGCCGGAAGGCCGCGCGTCGTTCGCGCCGTCCCGTCCGGCCGGAGGCGGGCCCTCGTTCCGGCCCGTCGAAGGCGGACCCTCGCCCCGTTCCACCGGGATTCCGGTGGTTTCTCCCGCCGCGGACCGGCCATCGCCTTCCGAGCCCGCGACGCCGTCGATCGCGTCGTCGCCGAGCCGTTCGCCGGTCGAGCGCACCGAGGCCGCGCTCCGCGAAGCCGGACTCGCCGGCCGCTTCTGGCGCGGCGACGCGTTGTCCGCATCGCCGCTGCCGTCCACGCCGAGCGGCTTCCGGCTGCTCGACGAGCAACTGCCGGGCGGCGGTTGGCCGGCGCGTTGCCTGACCGAGCTGCTGCTCGCCCATCCGGGCATCGGGGAGATCCGCTTCCTCGCGTCGACGCTGTCGTCGCTGACCCAGGCGGGCCGGGAGATCGTGCTGCTGGCGCCGCCGCACATTCCCGACCCGACCGGCTGGGAGCAGCTCGGCATCGACATGCGGCGCGTGCTGATCGTCCGCGCCGCACGTCCCGCCGACCGGCTGTGGGCGCTCGAGGAAAGTCTCCGGAGCTCGGCTTTCGGCGCGCTGATCGCGTGGCTTCCCGAAGAACGCACGCTGGCGCGACACGACGCGTTGCGCCGGCTGCAGTCGGCGGCCGCATCGGCCAACGGGCTGACGTTCCTGATGCGTCCGTCGGCGGCCCAGGCGCATGCATCGCCCGCGCCGTTGCGGCTCGCGCTGTCGCTCGGTGCCCCCGACGACCATCGTCGGACGCTGTCCGTCCGGCTGCTGAAACGACGCGGGCCGGTGCTCGCCCAGCCGCTGACCCTGATGCTGCCCGAGGTCCACCGTGGAATGAAGGCGTTCAGCCCGGTACGGTCGTTCGAGGGCGCCGCCTCGCTGCCGGCATCCGCACCCGCTTCGATGACGTCCGCGACGTCCCCGACGCCATCGACGATCTCACCCGCATCTCCTTCGACCGCATCGCATGCTCTGGCTCGCCCTCTACTGTCCGACGCTGCCGCTTGACTGCATCCTGCGTCGCTGGCCCGGAGGACTCGAACCGGCGCTCGCCGTCACGGACCTCGACGGCACCCGGCGCCTGATCGCGGTCGCGACGCGAAAGGCGCAGGCTTGCGGCGTCTTCGCCGGCCAGGGGATCGCCACCGCGTTGTCGCTGCTGCCCGACCTGATCCTGATCGCCCGCAAGATCGAGGACGAGCGAAAGGCGCTGATCGAGGCGGCGCTCGCGGCGCTGCGGTTCACGCCGGTCGTCTCGTTGCGCGCGTCCGGACTGGTGATGGAGATCTCGGCCAGCCTGAAGCTGTTCGGCGGCCGTCGCGCGCTGAAGAAAAGCATTGCGGTGGCCATGCGCGTCCAGGGGCTGGCGATCGCCGCGGCCGAGGCGCCCACGCCGCACGGGGCATGGCTGCTCGCGCAACAGAACGCGCGGCGTCGCATCGAGGCCGAACGCCGATCGTCGACGGCGCGCGACACGTCACTCGACACGGTTCCCCCCGCACCGGTGCCGGTGCCGACGCCGCCGGATGCCGACACGCGCTTCCGCGCGGCGCTGGACGCGCTGTCGGTCGTCCATCTCGAGACCGCGCAGCCCGCGCTGAAGCGCCTCGACGGCATCGGCGTCTACACGTTCGCCGATCTGCGCCGCCTGCCGGTCAAGGGACTCGCGCGCCGCTTCGGCCCCTCGCTGATCGACGAACTCGCGCGCGCGGTCGGCGAGCGGCCCGATCCGCAGGTCCTGTTCGAAGCGCCGTCCCGGTTCGATGCCCGCATCGAACTGATGGCGCGCGTCGAGACCGCCGAGGCGCTGGTCTTCGCGAGCCAGCGTCTGCTCGCGCAGATGACCGGCTGGCTGACGGCGCGGCGCGCGGCGGTGCGCGGCTTCACGCTGATGCTGCATCACGACCGATGGACGCGCGACGCGATCCCGCCCACCGCGGTCGACATCGCGCTCGCGTCGCCCGCCAACGACCTGGCGCGCCTCGGCACGCTGGTCCGTGAGCGGCTGTCGCGTCTCGAACTCCCGGCGCCGGTGCTCGAACTGTCGCTCGCGGCGCCGGCCATCGTCGAAGAGCGCGAAGCACACGGCACCCTCTTCCCCGAACGCGAGCGCGCGACCGAGACGCTCGCCCGCCTGTTCGAGAAACTGACCGCGCGGCTCGGACCCGAGGCGATGTCGCGGCTCGAGCGCGTGGCCGACCACCGGCCCGAACGCGCCTGGCGCGCGGTCCGCGGCGACCTGCTCGAGGAACGGATCGCCGCCCCGCCGACGTCGCGGACACGAAGCGGCGCGCGGTCGGCCGGTTCGAAAATCGCGGCCGCCGGCGAGCTGGGTCACTGCCCGTCGATCACGCCGACACCCGGCTGCTCGTGTGGGCCGCGCCCCGCATGGCTGCTGCGCGAGCCGCAGCAACTCGAGGTCCGTGCGAATCGGCCGGTGTTCGACTCGCTGCCGATCGAACTCGTCGCCGGTCCGGAGCGCATCGAGACCGGCTGGTGGGACGACGCACCGGCGACCCGCGACTACTACATCGGCGAAAATGCCGTCGGTCGGCTCGTGTGGATCTATCGCGAGCGCCTGCCCGTTCCCGACCGGCCGCTGTGGTACCTGCAAGGCCTGTTCGGATGAGCAGCGCCCGGCCGGCGTCCGTCGATGCGGCTTCGCGACGATCCCGCCGATCGCCTGCCCGGTCCGACTCCGCTCCGTCCGCCTCCTGCCCAGCCGACCGTCATGCGCCTCGCGTTCGTCGATCTCGAAACCACCGGCGGCTCGCCGGTCGAGGACCGCATCACCGAGGTCGGCATCATCGAGGTGGACCTCGACGAGGCGGACCGGCGCCAGCCGCCGCGGATCGCGCGCGAGTGGTCGGCGCTCGTCAACCCCGATGCGCCGATCCCGCCGTTCATCCAGACGCTGACCGGCATCACCAACGCGATGGTCGCCGGCGCGCCGCGCTTCGAGGAGCTGGCCGACGACATCCTGGCCCGCCTCGACGGCCGTCTCTTCATCGCGCACAACGCGCGCTTCGATCACGGCTTCCTCAAGAACGCGTTCCGCCGCCTCGATCGCCCGTTCCGTCCGCCGGTGCTGTGCACGGTCAGGCTGTCGCGGAAGCTCTATCCGGGCTATTCGCGGCACAACCTCGACACGCTGATCGAGCGTCACCGGCTGGTCGTCGACATGCGCCATCGCGCGCTCGGCGACGCCCGTCTGCTGTGGCAACTGTGGCAGAAGCTCCACGACGCGTTGCCGGCCGAGCAGATCACCGCGGCCATCGACCAACTCACCGCACGGCCGAGCCTGCCGCGCCACCTCGACCCCGACGTGCTCGACACGTTGCCGAAGACGGCCGGCGTCTATCTCTTCCACGGCGCGGCGAAGGGGACGGACGCCGCCGACGCGGCGCAGTCCGGCACGACCGCGCGGGTCGAAGAGCCCCGTCCGCTCTACATCGGCAAGGCGAAGAATCTCCGGCAACGCGTGATGGCGCACTTCACCGGCGACCACCTGTCGGTGCGCGAGATGGAGATCTCGCAGCAGATGACCGGCATCGAATGGATCGAGACCGGCGGCGGCACGCAGCTCGACCTCGGCGCGTTGCTGACCGAAGCCACGCTCGTCAAGCGACGCATGCCGGCCTACAACCGGCAACTGCGAAAGAGCGAGGACGTGTGCGCATGGCGGCTGGTCGTCGATCCCGGTCACGGCTCGCGGAGAGTCCGCTGGAAGCTCGCCCTCGCACGACCCGACGATCTCTTCTTCGCCCAGGACCGCGATCTCTACGGGCCCTTCGCGATGCCGCGCCAGGCCGGCGTGACGCTCCGCGCGATCGCCGACGCGCACGGCCTCTGCCCGGCCCTGCTGAAGCTCGACAAGACGCCGCCCGGCAAGCCCTGCTTCTCGCACCAGGTCAAGCGCTGCCGCGGGGCCTGCATCGGCCTCGAAACGGTGGCCGAACACACCGAACGCCTGAAACAGGCGCTGGCGTCGCTCGCGATCGTGCCGTGGCCCTTCGACGGCCCGATCGCGTTCCGCGAAGGGCGGACCTGGCACGTCGTCGACGGCTGGGCTTACCTCGGCATGGCGTCGGACTTCGACGACGCGAAACGCCTCGCGGTCACGACGAAGCCGTTCGACCACGACGTGTATCGGTTGCTGGCAAGGCGGCTCGGCGGGATGGACGTCGTCACGTTGCGGTGAAACCGAGTTGTCACGACACGAACGGATTGATCACCTTGATGCTTCTTTTCCAACCACCGACCAAATCCAAAGAACGCGCCACTCGATTCGCAGTAGACCAATGCTTCCCATTCCCCTTCCCCGCTACGCCGAACTTCACGCGCTCACGAACTTCAGCTTCCTGAAGGGCGCATCGCACCCCGAGGAGCTCGTGGTGCGCGCGACCGAGCTCGGCTATGCGGCGCTCGCGATCACCGATGAATGCTCGCTGGCCGGCGTGGTGCGCGCGCACGCCGAGGCCAAGAACAGTGGGCTCCAGCTGATCATCGGCAGCAGCTTCGTGTTCGACGACGGCCTGCAACTCGTGCTGCTCGCGACCAGCCTGGACGGCTACGGCAACCTGTCCGAGCTGATCACGCTCGGCCGCATGCGCTGCGAGAAGGGGACGTACCGGCTGACGCGCGCCGACCTCGACGGCAGTCCGCAGCCACTCGATGCGATCCCCGCAGCCGCCGGCGCCATCGACCATCTCGCGCGGATGCCCGACTGCATCGCGCTCTGGATTCCCGCGGCAGACGCAAGCGACGAGCAACTCGAGGCCGATGCCCGCTGGATCGCATCGACCTTCCCGGATCGCGCGCCGCCGATCGAGAAGGACGACGGATTCGTCCCGCAGCGTGCGTGGATCGCCTTGCAGCGGACCCATCGGATGGACGACCGGCTCGCGATCGATCGGCTGGTCAAGCTCGGCCGGCGCACCGGGCTGCCGTGCGTCGCGACCGGCAACGTCGTCATGCATGTGCGATCGCGTCAGCCGCTGCAGGACACGCTGACGGCGATCCGCCTCGGCAAGTCGGTCGCCGAGTGCGGCGACGACCTGTCGCCCAACGCCGAACGTCACCTGCGTCCGCGGTCGCGGATGGCCGTGCTGTTCGGCGAGGCGCTGGTCGAGGAGACCGTCCGCATCGCCGCCCAGTGCAAGTTCAACCTCAAGGAATTGAAGTACTTCTACCCGAAGGAGATCGTGCCCGATGGCGAGACACAGACGAGCTGGCTGCGCCGCCTGACCGAGGAAGGGCTCGTCACGCGCTACCCGGACGGCGCGATCCCGAAGGTGCGCCAGCAGGTCGAGCACGAGCTCGCGCTGATCGCCGAGCTGGGATACGAGGCCTTCTTCCTCACCGTCCACGACATCGTCCGCCACGCGCGCAGCGTCGGCATCCTGTGCCAGGGCCGCGGTTCCGCGGCCAACTCGGCCGTGTGCTTCTGCCTCGGCATCACCGAGGTCAACCCGGCGATGCAGAACATGCTGTTCGAGCGCTTCCTGACGAAGGAGCGCAACGAGCCGCCCGACATCGACGTCGACTTCGAGCACCAGCGCCGCGAGGAGGTCATCCAGTACATCTACGACAAGTACGGTCGCCACCGCACCGCGCTCGCCGCGACGGTGATCGCGTACCGCACCCGCTCGGCGATCCGCGACGTCGGCAAGGCGCTCGGCCTGGACGGCGAACGGGTCAACCGACTGTCGGCGTCGCACGCGTGGTGGGACGGCAGCGCCGAGCACCGCCAGCGGCTCGAGGAGAACGGCTTCGACCCCGACAGCCCGGTCGTGCAGAAGCTGCTCGAGCTGACCGGCACGCTGCGCAGCTTCCCGCGCCACCTGTCGCAGCACGTCGGCGGCTTCGTCATCAGCAACGAGAAGCTGTCGCGGATGGTGCCGATCGAGAACGCCGCGATGCAGGCACCGTCGGACTGGGATGAAGCGACGCGACGACGAACGCTGTATGCGCCTCACGAAGCACAGGGTGTCGACAAAGCCGGCGCGGTCGTTGCAGCCCTTCCCGTCGCGAAGCATCCCCGCGGGAAGGAGACGTCGCTGCTCTTTCCGACCTTTCGTTCGGTGATTCAGTGGGACAAGGACGACCTCGAAGAGCTCGGACTGCTGAAGGTCGACGTGCTTGCGCTCGGCATGCTGTCCGCGGTCCGGCGCGCGCTGGACCTGATCGGGCAACGGCACGGCAGGCCGTTCCGGATGGCGGACATTCCGCAGGAAGACCCGGTCGTCTACGACATGATCTGCGAAGCCGACACGGTCGGCGTGTTCCAGATCGAAAGCCGCGCGCAGATGAGCATGCTGCCGCGACTGAGGCCCAGGAAATACTACGACCTGGTCGTCGAGGTGGCGATCGTGCGCCCTGGTCCGATCCAGGGCGGCATGGTGCATCCGTACCTGAAGGCGCGCGAGGCGCGCGATCGCGGCGAGGAAGTCAAATACATCAAGCCCGCGGTGAAAGAGGCGCTGGAACGGACGCTCGGCGTGCCGATCTTCCAGGAGCAGGTGATGCAGCTGATGATGCTGGCCGCCAATTTCAGCGCCGGCGAAGCCGATCAGCTGCGGCGCGCGATGGCCGCCTGGAAGCGCAAGGGTGGCCTCGGCCCGTTCCAGGACCGCATCGTCGAAGGAATGGTTTTCAACGGCTATCCGCGCGAGTAC
This sequence comes from uncultured Burkholderiaceae bacterium, assembly GCA_964242935.1. Lineage (GTDB taxonomy): Bacteria > Pseudomonadota > Gammaproteobacteria > Burkholderiales > Burkholderiaceae_D > CAHJXF01. The sequence continues at coordinate 6,861 of CAXTDA010000054.1, forward strand.
GCGAAGCAGATCTTCAGGCAGGTCGAAGGCTTCGGCGAATACGGTTTTCCCGAATCGCATGCGGCCAGCTTCGCGTTCCTGGTCTATATCTCGTGCTGGATCAAGTGCCACGAACCGGCGGCATTCCTGGCCGCGATGCTGAACAGCCAGCCGCTCGGCTTCTATTCGTCGTCGCAACTGATCCAGGACGCGCAGCGCAACGGCAGCGTGGAGGTCCGGCCGATCGACGTGACGATCAGCGACTGGGACGCGACATTGGAAGAAATGGACGCGAAGGCAGCCGTCGAGGCGCGATCGAAGACCGACGAGCCCTCCTCACCGATCGAAGGCCGCACGACGACCCGCCCGCAACCCGCGGTACGCCTCGGTCTCAATTGCATCAGCGGGTTTAACCTGAAGGCAGCGATCCGGCTGGTGGCCGCCCGACGACAGCGACCGTTCGTGGACGTCGACGACCTCGGCCGGCGTGCGGCTTTGTCCACGATCGAACTCGATGCGCTGGCAGCCGCCGATGCGCTCAACGCGATCGCCGGCCATCGAAGACAGGCCCGCTGGCAATCCGCATCTCATCGCCTGGAACAAGACCTGATGAAAGCGACGTCAATCGACGACACCCTGCCTTACCTTCCAATAGCAACCGAAGGTCGCGACATCGTCGACGACTATGCAAGCACCGGCTTCACGTTACGCCGCCATCCGTTAGCCTTACTCAGACCGCGTCTAAAGCAGATGGACTTGCTGAGCGCCGCTGAAATGCAAGACCTTCCAAACAACGCATATGTGAGAACTACCGGGATTGTAACCGTACGCCAGAAACCTGGGACTGCCAAAGGAACAATCTTCGTCTCCTTAGAAGACGAGACGGGAGTAATCAACATAATAACGTGGAAAAGCATTCAAGAAAGTAATCGACAATCTCTACTTAACGCCAGAATGTTAACTGTTCATGGCGCATGGCAACGACACGGGAAGATCAAACACGTGGTTGCACGATACTTGTTCGACGACTCACGACTCTTAGGATCACTTCCTGTTAACAGTCGTGACTTTCATTAACGTAATTGTCTAATCCCGGATGCTTGCATAGATCCGAAACGATATCTGCTGTTCATGGCACGGGAGGGTCATGAGAGCATTGTGGAGCGGCTGGTGGCTGCCAACCAAGGAGGTGACTGACACGCGGGCCCTACACAAACGAGCCCGCGCGACGCCGGCGATTCGTGCCGAGTTTGCGGCGAGCACCGAACCGGTGGCGGAGTTCTCGCCCGCCGCTTCAAAATAGCCAGACGCGATCCAAGACATGAGACCCTAGCATCAATCCAATCCTGAACTGTTCCACCGGACTCCTTATGATCGTCCGGGAGGTGACACCTAACGACGCTGTTTGCCCTCGAACTGTGGATAGCGCGCCATCTTACAAGTCCCCGTCGTAATCCAGCAAGGTCTGCGCAGGCAAAGAACTAAGCATAGGCATCGCGATTGCCACAATTTCCGCCCTGCGAGTAGCGCCCAGTTTTGCCCCGGTCCGTTGCACTTGCGTTTTTACCGTGGAGTCGGATACCCCTCTTCGCCGAGCAATCTCCTTGTTTGATAGCCCCTGAGCTAACAGCTCTATGATGTGTAATTCAGTTGGGGTCAAGGATAAAGTAGGATGTCCTGTTAAAAGTCTAAGTTGTCCCAGGGTTTTACCATCAATCACGTTCCAAACCGCTTTCGCGATAGGATTCACTAGTGCCATAAGTAGTTTCGCCGATTCAAACGAGCTACCAACATACGGATTACAAATTTGAAAAACAGCGAAGCGCCTTGCACGATGATCAAGTACTCCATGAATCATCATTCCCCGCACTCCATAACTAAGTAAGACTTGTCTCCAACGCTGTTGACTACCAAGCTCCTCTACATCCTGCATATCAACATAGCGGAGGCGCTCACTTCGAAACCATCCGTACATCATGGGATCGTCAAGAGCGCCCACACTATTTTTTAAGTCCTCCACAAGACTCAATGGAAAATCAACGTCCATGCGATGTGTTGCCACACTTCCAACGCCATAAAGTTTTCCAACCGTCGCTAGAAAGGCCGCATGTGGAAATACCCGCCTAAGTTCAAATCTAACCCAACTCCTAAAATCACGCGACGACTGTATTGCTTGAAGGCTCGTTGCCAGCGTTTCCACCGATGATGTCATTTGCAATTCCTCAGGGTTCCTCGAGATTTTCCAGTCCCGCACTTATCGTCTTGAGTAGGCTCGACTTAGCATTACTAAGTCGGCGTCCGCCGCTACCAAGCCATGAGACGCTCTCTTCAACGCCAAGAGAGACCAAGCCAGATTCCTGAACCACTTCTAAGAACACCGCAACCAAATTTGGGTCCAACTGGATTCCTCCCATTGCCGATACTTGCTTGATTGCATCATCTTCGCGCCACAGTCCGCGATCGTGCGACGGATGAATTAGACAAACGTATGTATCAGCAACCAAGCAAATGCGTGCCTCTAGGGGAATCTCATCGCCCTTTAATGAGTTCGGCAAGCCAAAACCATTCCACCATTCATGATGACATCTAGCAACGCTGGCGGCCAGTCGAAATAACGGCTCATCAATAGAGTCAAGCAACCTGGCGCCTAACAACGTATGCTGCCTAATCAATGCAAAATCTTCTTGAGTTGGTACACCAGACGATTGCCCACACGCCCCTCGCCACGCAATTTTCCCGATATCATGAAGTCGACAAGCCATTTCGATAAGGACGGCGCGGTTATCCGAAAGGCCGAGTTTTGAAGCAATAAACCCCGCAAGACGACCAACTTGAAAGCAATGATGACCTGTGCGCTCAGCCGAAAAATCCGCCGCGACGGCCCAATCTTCAGCCACATCAAAAGCCCTTGTTCGCAATCTAGCTTCTATTCGTCGAAACGTACCGTCGACGAACTTCAGAGCTTGCGCTTGAACCTGATCGTATTCCCCTACAGGGAACCGACAGGTCTCTGGCTCCGCAGCTACCGTATTACCTTCAAGGGCAAACACTGACTTGGGTACAGCGTAGAACGGGGCAGTTAATAAATCGGTACCAACCGTCTCCAGTCCAAGCCTCCTGCCTATCTTATCAAAGAACTGGCCGTGTTTTACATTTACTAGGTGACTATTCAGCTCTCGAAGATACTTTAAGCCAAGTTTCCTGCCGCGACTGGTCCGATCCGCGGAGTATAAAGTCACTAACGTTCGCAGAATCTGTTCCCGGTGTATTGCGAAAGTGCGATTTCGACTGAGCAGGTCGTTCAATAAATACTTACATTCCTTGATTTTTAACTTGTCGTTGAGTCTCAGGGCGCACTGAGCTTGCGCACAGCGCAAGGTTACATCAATTCTGCTGTTTGTACATTCCGGTCGTCCGGCAATTGCTAACTCAATCATTTCCGAAGCAATTTTCCCGCCGCCATTCTGTAACATAAATAATGCATCATGCGTATCAACGTAGGTTTTCCAAGGAAGCCCAACCGCACCGGCAGTCGTCAATTTCCCGCGCGCTATATCAATGAACTTCTCGCCCGTAGCATCGTCATTGGTATACCTAGAGATTTCTAGGCCGTTGATGGCGTTCTGCAAGTGCAAATAGTCTAACTCCTCTGTACCAGCTTCATAGCGGGTAAGGCGCAATGATAGCTCCTTAGCGCTTTGTAACAGGCCAGCAGTTTGCAGAATGGGTACAGCATTGCATAACACAGCAAAATGATAGAGTGGCTTACCTACCGCTATGGTCAGCTGAATTGCATGCTCTAGATGTGCAAATGCTTGCTCAAAATCGCAGACCTTCGCTAAGTTCCAAGCAACTATATTGTGAGCTTTGCGCTGAAGATTTTGATTCTGTACTTCGTTGGCTTGCTCTAAGCCTTTCGACGCTAGTTGCAACGACCGCTTCGTGTCAGCAAGATTATCGAAATAGAGTGAGCTCTCGAGAAGCATAAAAATGGTCTCGGCTTGCTCTTCGTTCTCGATGGAACGTACTATCTCTTCTACTTGAGATCGGTCCTCCTCGCTGCTTCGTTGAATTAGCTTACTAAGCGTTTGCTGTTTAACTGCAAAATTGGCAAGCGCCTCCGAAGAACGACGTGCCGGCTTGCTAAAGCCAGCTTTGCGCTGAAATCTCGCGCGTTCCTTCTTTGCGAGCGCGTATTCTGTCGCCGGTCTTGTTAGGCCCTTTGTCATCATAGTTCCGAAATACGTTGGTACCCGAGACCGGACTCGAACCGGCATGGTCTCTCGACCGAGGGATTTTCGTACCACTTCGGCTTTCGCCGCCGTCTTGTTCGACTGCTTGACGTTCGTGGTCTGGAGCACGCCTTCACCATGGCGGATGCCGCATCGCGTTAGGTGCCCGCCGTCTGCTCTCTACGCCTTCCCGTCGATGTCGTTATCCGACGGGCTTGGTTCGGTGTCAACTCGGCCAATCGGGGGATATGACCAGGGCCTTCGCCGACTTTGACGGGTGTCGTCCTGGGGGTTTCCCCCCGGGCGCTCAAGTACATAAGTCCCTTGTGTCTACCACTTCCACCACTCGGGCAA
>CAXTDA010000054.1:11525-14138 GCA_964242935.1 uncultured Burkholderiaceae bacterium
TGGAGGCGGGGGTCGGAATCGAACCGGCCTAGACGGATTTGCAATCCGCTGCATAACCTCTCTGCCACCCCGCCCTGCTGTTGCATCCTCGGTGGGACGCCGACCGGATCGAGCGATCCGGCACAAACGAAAAGGGAAGCCGCGCTGGCTTCCCCGGTGCTGCGAGTGGAGCGGGAAACGAGACTCGAACTCGCGACCTCAACCTTGGCAAGGTTGCGCTCTACCAACTGAGCTATTCCCGCACTCGACACAGGGGCCGAATTATAGCGTCGACACCCTTCGTGTCAACCGACCGATCGCGCCGCCATCCTCCTCCCGCCGAGCGCGCGCTGACGACTCTATAGAATGACACCTACGCGCCGCTTCCGGCCCGCGTCGACCGCATCGTGCCCGCGCCCGACGCGCATCAACCTTCCTGCATGGACTTCCAGCTTCCCGGCCCTGGCCAACGACTTTCGCTCGGCACCATCCCCGGCTCGGGGGACGCCTACCTCATCGCCCGACTCGCCGCCGAAGCGCAACCGCGCCGGCTGTTGGCCGTGCTGTGCGCGGACGCGTCGGACTCGCAGCGGCTCGCCGACGAGATCCCGTTCTTCGCCCCGGATCTGCGCGTTCACGTTCTGCCGGATTGGGAAACGCTGCCGTACGACCAGTTCTCGCCGCACCAGGACCTCGTCTCCGAGCGGCTCGCGACCCTGCATCACGTGTCGCGCCGGGAGTGCGACGTGCTGCTCGTCCCTGTGTCGACGGCCTCGTATCGGCTAGCGCCCCCATCGCATCTCGCCGCGTATACCTTCTTCTTCTCGCAAGGCGAGCGGCTCGACGAGGGGCGACTGCGCTCTCAGCTGACGCTGGCTGGCTACCAGCATGTCGGGCAGGTCATGTCACCCGGCGAATACAGCGTGCGGGGTGGCCTGATCGACCTTTTTCCGATGGGCTCGGTGATTCCGTACCGCCTCGACCTGCTCGGCGATGAGCTCGAGTCGATCCGCACCTTCAATATCGAGTCGCAACGGAGCCTGTATCCGGTCAAGGACGTGCGGTTGCTGCCGGGCCGCGAGTTTCCGATGGACGAGGCCGGACGAAACGCATTCCGCAGCCGCTGGCGCGAGACGTTCGAGGGCGATCCGACCAAGTCGGCGATCTATCGCGACATCGGGCATGGCATTCCGAGCGCAGGCATCGAGTACTACCTGCCGCTGTTCTTCGAGCAGACGGCGACGTTGTTCGACTATTTCGGGAACGACGCGGCGCTGGTCTTCATCGGTAACGCGGAGGACGCGTTGCAGCGCTTTCACCGCGACGCCGAGCAGCGCTTCCGCTTCATCTCCGGCGATCCCGAGCGTACGGTGCTGCCCCCCGACCGGCTGTTCCTCGACGCCGAGCGCTTTTTCATCGCGGCCAAGGCGTTCGGACGCGTCACGATCAACGCGCATACGAACGACGCGCCGGCCTCCGCCCTCTCGGCGACGGCAGTCGCGATCCGTTCCGCTCCCGAGGTCGCCGTCGACCGGCGCGCCGCCGATCCCTTGCTGTTGTTGAAGAAGCATCTCGATCGCGCCAACGGGTCGACCTTGGTCGCGGCCGACTCGCCGGGGCGACGCGAGACGATGCTGCAGTTCTTCGCCGAATACGAGTTGAAGCCCGACGTCTTCGATCGCTACGAGGACTTTGCCGAGTCCGGTTCGTCGTTCGCACTCTGCGTCGCCCCGCTTCAGGAAGGCTTCGTCGTCGCCGAACCCGCGGTGACGCACCTGACCGAGACCGAGCTCTACCGCGGCACGCCGGCGGTTCGTCGCCGTGCCGGGAAGCGCCAGCAGGAGCGGGCGAGCAACGTCGAGATGATGGTGCGCGACCTGTCGGAGCTCCGCGTCGGCGATCCGGTGGTCCATGCGCAGCACGGCATCGGCCGCTACCTCGGGCTCGAGAAGATGAACCTCGGCGACGGCGACATGGAGTTCCTGCAGCTCGAATACGCGAACCATACGAAGCTCTACGTGCCGGTATCGCAACTGCACGTCATCTCGCGCTACTCGGGCGCGGCGGAGGAGGATGCCCCGCTGCATTCGCTCGGTTCCGGCCAGTGGGAAAGGGCGCGGCGGAAGGCGGCGCAACAGATCCGCGACTCGGCGGCCGAGTTGCTCAATCTCTATGCGCGCCGCGCGGCCCGCGAGGGACATGCGTTCGAGTATTCGGCGCGCGACTACGAAGCCTTCGCCGAATCGTTCCCATTCGACGAGACGCCGGACCAGGCAGCGGCAATCGATGCGGTCATCGGCGACATGACGTCCGGGAAGCCGATGGATCGCCTGGTTTGCGGCGACGTCGGCTTCGGCAAGACCGAGGTCGCGTTGCGCGCGGCGTTCATCGCGGTGATGGGCGGGAAGCAGGTTGCATTGCTCGCGCCGACGACGCTGCTCGCCGAACAACACATGCAGACCTTCAGCGACCGCTTCGCCGACTGGCCGGTCAGGATCGCCGAGTTATCGCGCTTTCGATCGACGAAGGAAGTGTCCGCCGCCGTGAAGGGCATCAACGACGGCACGCTCGACATCGTAATCGGCACGCACAAGCTGCTGTCGCAGGACGTCCGCTTCGCGCGACTCGGCCTCG
>CAXTDA010000055.1:0-14133 GCA_964242935.1 uncultured Burkholderiaceae bacterium
CCTCCGGAATCACCTTTCGGAAGTCGGGATGGTTGCCCTGGTCGAACCAGCGGCAGGCGGCGCATCCGCCACAACCGCCGCCCCGCCGGGCGGCCGCATCGTCCGATTCGCACAACAGCCCGCGGGCGATCGCCGTGCCGAGAAGGCGCTTGCCGATGCCGGCCTGGCCGTGCAACAGCACGGCGTGCGTGCCGTGCACGGGATCGCGCAGGAACCGGACGAGGTCGTCGTGCAACCAAGGCGGAACGATCGTCAAATCCATTGTTTACAAGGACTTGGGAGTCCTGGCTGAACTTCGGGCTCGTGAGTGGACAAGATGCCGTGTCTAACGCAACAATCTCGTTTATGAACAAAGACTTGAGACAATATGCTCCAGTTGAACTCGAACAGCGTTGACGCTCGCTCCGCCGTCCAGGATGCGGTACCGCTCCGGCGCGGCCTCCGCGGCGCGGAGATAGCCATTCCGCACGCGAATGAAGAACTCGCCCGTTTCGCGCTCGAAGCGATCCTTCTCGCGTGTCGCCTCCATGCGACGGTGGGCGATCTCGGGGGCGAGGTCGAACAGGATGGTCGTCGACGGCTCGAGGTCCGGATGGACCCAAGTGCGCAACGCGTCGATGCGGTCGACCGGCAGGCCCCTGCCGCCGCCCTGGTAGGCCACCGTCGCGTCGGTGAAACGATCGCAGCCGACCCAGGCGCCGCGCCGGAGCGCCGGCTCGATCACGTCGGCGATGTGCTGGCGCCGGGCCGCGAAGATCAGCAGCGTCTCGGTCTCCAGATGCATCGGCTGATGGAGCACCAGCGCGCGGAGCGCCTCGCCGAGCGGCGTTCCGCCCGGCTCGCGCGTCGACACGACCTCGGCCCCGGAGCGCGCCGCCAGCGTTCCGGCAAACCACGCGAGATGGGTGCTCTTGCCGGCGCCGTCGACCCCTTCGAACGTGATGAAGCGACGACCGTCGACTTGCGGCGCCTCGGACGGCGTCAAGGTCGCGTCCGCGACAGACCGCCGCGCTGGTAGCGGTCGACCGCGCGATTGTGCTCGACCAGCTTGTCGGAAAACTGGCTGCTGCCGTCGCCGCGCGCGACGAAATACAGTGCGTCGGAGCGCGGCGGGTTGACGACCGCCGCGAGTGCCGCGACGCCGACCAGCGCGATCGGCGTCGGCGGCAGTCCCTGCCGGACGTACGTGTTGTACGGCGTGTCGGCGGCGAGGTCGGCCTTCCGCAGGTTGCCGTCGTAGCGCGATCCCAGTCCGTAGATCACCGTCGGGTCGGTCTGCAGCAACATCCCGCGGCGCAGGCGGTTGATGAAGACCGCGGCGACCTGCGGCCGGTCTTCCGGCCGCCCGGTCTCCTTCTCGACCACCGACGCCAGCGTCAGCGCCTCGTACGGCGTCGCGAGCGGCAGGTCCGCGGCGCGCGACGCCCATGCGTCGCCGAGCCGCTTCTGCATCGCGCGGTATGCCCGCTTGTAGAGGTCGAGGTCCGTGGTGCCGCGCGTGAACACGTAGGTGTCGGGGAAGAACTGGCCTTCCGGTTCGCCGATCGTCGCGCCGATCGCGGTCATCAGTTCGGCGTCGCTGAGACCGCCGACCGTCTGCTTGACGTCGGGGTGGCGGGCCACGGTGGTGCGCATCTGCGCGAACGTCCAGCCTTCGGGAATCACCAGCGTGATGCGCACGACGTCGCCGCTCTCGAGCTTGTCGAGCAGCTGGTCGGGTGACAGCGTCGCGGCGAGCGCGTAGGTCCCGGCCTGCAGGCGCGTCGCGCGGCGCTCGATCCGCGCCAGCGTCGAGAACAGCAGCGGGTGGATCGGCACGCCGGCCGCCTCGATCTGCGCCGCGATCGCGCGGACCGACGACCCCGGCGCAATCGTCACGTCGACCGGCGCCGCCGCACTGTCCGCGTCCAGCGGCCGCAGCGCCCATTGATGCAGGGCGACCCCCAGTCCCGCGGCCACGAGCAGCAGCGCGATCAGCAGGCGCGAGAGGGATTTCAACGGCGGACCGACGTTCGGGAAGGAGACATAATGATAACCGCCGCCCTGCCCCGCCTCGCCGCGGCCGCATCCCCACTCCGCACTGGACGACATGCCGAACGAATCGCCGACGCCGGTCTCGTCGAACCGGCCAGCCGCCGCGTCGACGCTGGACCATCTCGCGCTGCTGCGGGTCCGGGGCGCCGATGCCCGGACGTTCCTCGACAGCCAGCTGACCCGCAACGTCCCGGCCGATCCGTCGGTCGCATCGCCGTTCGGTTACTGCTCGCCGAAGGGGCGGTTGCTCGCGAGCGGCGTGCTGTGGGCGGATCGCGACGCGGTGTCGCTGCTGGTCTCGCGGGACATCGCCGACGGCATCGCGAAGCGCCTGCGGATGTACGTGCTGCGCGCGAAGGCGACGATCGACGACGCGACGGCATCGACCCGGCTCGTCGGCCGGGTCGATGCCGGCCGGTTACCCGCCGGGCTCGCCGATACGGCGCCGTGGACCGTGACGACCGTCGACGCGGACACGTGGATCCACTACCCCGACGCGGGATCGCCGAAGCGCTACCTCGTCGTCGGTCCGCGCGACGAAGCCCGAGACCCGCTCGCCGGAACCCTGGACGCCGCGTCGTGGCGCTGGCGCGACATTCGCGCGGGGTTGCCGCGAATCACCGCGGCGACGCAGGAGCGTTTCGTGCCGCAGATGCTGAACCTCGAGGCGCTCGGCGGCGTCGACTTCAAGAAGGGTTGTTTCCCGGGCCAGGAAATCGTGGCTCGCAGCCAGTACCTCGGCAAGCAGAAGCGCCGCATGACGATCGCATCGATCGAGGCGTGGGCCGCCGTCCCGTCGCCGGGGACCGACGTGTGGCGGGCGGGCGACAGTGAAGCCTGCGGGTTGGTTGTCGACAGCGAACGCGGCCCCCATGCGCGAATCTCGCTGCTGATCGAATTGCCCCTCGCCCTGTTCTCGTCGTCCGATCTCAAAATCGGGGCGGACGACGGCCCGTCGGTGACGATCGACCCGCTGCCGTACGAACTGCCGGCCAACGAGGTGTTCGTCCGGCCGAAGTTGTAAAGGTCAATGAACCTGTACGTCTACTACGATGTTGGTGGGCTCGACTTCGCGCTGCTCGCCGGCCGCGTTCGTGCCATGCAGGCGACGCTCGGCCTCGAATCGCACACGCCGAAGTTGCTGCGCCGCGCCGAGGGCGAGGCCGCGTCGCAAACTTGGATGGAGATCTACGAAGGCGTTGCCGCCGACTTCGAAGGTCGACTGGCCGCAGGTGTCGAGGCGCACGGCATCGCCGCTCTGACCGGTCCGCGACACGTCGAGCGCTTCGTCGACCTCGACTGACGTGTGCCTGATCGCGTTCGCATGGCAGGCCGACGAGGACCACCCGCTCGTCGTCGCGGCCAATCGGGACGAACTCTTCGCGCGTCCGACGGCTTCGGCCGACTGGTGGTCAGACGGTCGACGCCTCGCAGGCCGGGATCTGCGCGCGGGCGGCACCTGGATCGGGGTCTCGCGCGACGGTCGGTTCGCCGCCTTGACGAACTATCGCGATCCTTCGTCGCACAAGCCGGGCGCCCCGTCCCGCGGCGAACTCGTTGCCGACTTCCTGGACGGCGATGCGCGGATGCTCGACCGGATCGCGCGCGATGCGCGGCGCTTCAACGGCTTCAGTCTGCTCGCGGCTCGCTGGGGATCGAGCACGCTGCCTGCCGCGATGTGGGTCGTCTCGCAGCCGGGACCTGCGACACCCACGATGGTCTCTCCGGGCTTCCACGGCCTCTCCAACGCGCTTCTCGACACGCCGTGGCCGAAGGTGCGTTACGCGACCGAAGGGACGCGCGCCGCCCTGCGAGCCGCAACGACGCGCGACGACCTCATCGAACGACTGTTGACGATGCTCGACGATCGGAGCGTGGCACCCGACGAGCAGCTGCCGCGCACCGGCGTCTCGCCGGAGGCGGAGCGCGCGCTGTCGGCGACGTTCATCCGCATGCCGGGCTACGGCACCCGGGCGTCGACGGTCTTCATCGTCGATCGCAACGGCCATGCGACGTTCGTCGAACGGCGCAGCGATGTCGATCGGCCGGTCGCGCGACGATGCTTCGAATTCGACATCGCACTGGCGCGTTGAATCGGTCGCAGCTTTCGTCGTGCATGGCGTAGCCGTACAAGCGTGCCGATCAGAGCGCCGCTCACGACGCAGAGACCGCGCGGGCCGCCCTCGACATGTCGAAGTTTTTTACAAAATGTCGACCAAGTAAGAGCATTTTCATTGCCGAAACAAAGGTATACGGACCTGGTCCAAAAGCTGCTACCGACTCGCCCAAACCAATCAAAAAGGGAGTCGTTAACATGCCGCTCGATCTTATTGGTCTTTGTTCTCGTATCACGTCGGTCTGGCTCGCTCGGTTCGGCGTCTGTGTCCTCGCGTTGGTCACCGCGTTCGCGATTCCCGCGAGTCCTGCATTTGCGGCGCTCGACAGCAAGGGCACCGAATTCTGGTTGATGTTCAACGAGAACTTGAGCCAGCCCGAACTGACGCTGTTCATCACCGGCGACACGGCGACGACCGGCACCGTGGCCATTCCGGGATTGTCATTCACCAGCAACTTCACCGTCACGCCCGGGACGGTGACCTCGGTCATCATTCCTCCGGCGGCCCAGGCGGTCGGGGTGGATGCCATCGAGAACAAGGGTATCCACGTCACGTCGGGCGCCGAGGTCACGGTCTATGGCCTCAATCGCGTGACGGCGACGACCGATGCCTACCTCGGATTGCCGGTCGACATCCTCGGCACGCAATACATCAATCTCGGCTACGCCAACGTCAACGTCGTGAACGGGACGCAACTCGGCATCGTCGCGACCCAGAACGCCACGACCGTGACGATCACGCCGACGGCCCTGTCCGGCAACAGCCGTGCTGCGTTCACGCCGTACAACATCACGCTCAACCAGGGTCAGACTTACCAGTTGCGGAGCGCGACCGCGCTCGCTGATCTGACGGGGACGATCATTACGTCCAACAAGCCGATCGGGGTTTACGGCGGGCACCAGTGCGCCAACATTCCGTTGGGCTTCGTCGCCTGCGACAACATCGTCGAACAACTGCCGTCGACCGATACCTGGGGCAAGGCATTCGTCACCGTCCCTCTGGCGACGCGGACGAGAGGCGACACGTTCCGCTTCCTCGCCAGCACGAACAATACGCAGGTCTCGGTCAACGGTGCGATCGTCGCGACGCTTCAGCGCGGACAGTTCCACGAACGGATCATTACGGGCGCGTCGACCATCACGTCCACGCAGCCGATCCTCGTCGCCCAATATTCGAACTCGTCGAGCTACGACGGCGTGACGTCCGATCCTTTCATGATGCTGATCCCGCCGTTCGAGCAGTTCCTGGCCAGCTACACGGTCACGACGCCGGCCACCGGGTTCACGACGAACTTCATCAATCTCGCAGTGCCGACCTCGGTCATCTCGACCGTCAAACTCGATAACGTCACGGTACCGGCCGCTCGCTTCACGGCGATACCCGGATCGGCGTTCTCCGCCGCCCAGTTGGCGGTCACGCTCGGATCGCACAATGTCGTCGCCTCACTGCCGTTCGGCACGTTTGTGTACGGGTTCGCGTCCTTCGATTCGTACGGATACCCGGGCGGCCAGTCGTTGACGTTGGTCGCGACCGTCACGAAGGTGGACCTGACGCCGAAGAGCGAGACCGTCCCGGTCAACACGCAGCAATGCGTCAATGCGACGGTGACCGATCAGAACAATGCCCCGGTTTCCGGTGTGCGGGTCGACTTCAACGTGACCGGCGCGAATCCGAACGTCGGCTTCGTGAACGCCGGCACGGACGGCGTGGCGCGCTACTGCTACGTCGGAACCAACCTGGGCGTCGATACGATCGTCGGCTCCGTCGGCACGCTGTCCGGCTCAGCCAGCAAGACGTGGGTCATGAGCGCGATCGCGCGCTGCGACGTGGACGGCAACGGCTCCATCGACAAGACTGACATTGCGCTCATCCGGGCGGCCATCGGGCAGTCGTCCCTCGCCAACGACGCGCGCGACGGCGACGGGGACGGGCTGATTACGATGCTGGATGTGCGCCAGTGCACGTTGAAATGCACGAAACCTGGCTGCGCCCCGTGAACCGTTCCCTTCCATTGGTCACCAGGAAACTCCAGATGAAAACCAGACTCACTACCAGGATCGCTGCCGGCTTGTTCTTCTTGGCGCCGTTGTTTGCGTCGGCGACGCCGGTCCTTTCGATCGTGCCGTCGACGACGACCGCGGGCTTCAACCAACTGGTGACGTTCGCCGTCAACGTCAGCGGCTTGAACAGCGTGGTGCCGAATCAGATCGTCAGCGCGTTCGACCTCGACATCCTGTTCGACCCGGCGTTACTCACGCAAAGCGGCGTTGCCACGTTTCAGGCGACGAGCCTGTTCGGAGGAGCCGCGAACGCCTTTTTCGATACGATCGGTACCACCGCCGGTGACGCCGCCGGCAGCGCCTACAGCCTGGCATCGGATGCCGACCTGAACGCGCTGCAAGGCGATTCGTTCACGCTGTTCACCGTGTCATTGACGACCGGCACGGCCAGTGGACCCGCGTTCCTCAACTTCGGCCCGGACGTGAATTTCCAGCGTCTGCTGGTTGGTCTCGACGGGTTGTCGCTCAGTTCCACGTACGCTGGTGCATGCATCGCGATCGGCAACTCGAGTTGCACGGCCGTCGTCCCCGAGCCGGCTTCGCTCGCGCTCGTCGCTTTCGGGATCGTGGCGGCCGGTGCCGCGCGTCGACGCTCGGGTCGACTCGTTCGAACGCGCTGAAACATCGAGGCAGAACGGCTGAAGAAGGCGCCCTAGCGACGCCTTCTTCCTATTGATCCGCTCATCGCAATTCACGCGCCATGAACGTGTACTCGAGCGCGTTCATCGTCGCCTGCTGAAGATTGTTCGCGGCGCCCGCATGGCCGCCTTCGGTGTTCTCGTAATAGAGCACGTCGTGCTTCTGGTCGAGCATCTTCGCGGCCATCTTCCGCGCATGACCCGGATGGACGCGGTCGTCGCGGGTCGATGTCGTGAACAGGAAGCGCGGATAGCGGCGGTCCGGGAAAACGTTCTGGTACGGCGAGTACTTCGAGATGAACTCCCATTCGGCGGGGATGTCCGGGTCGCCGTACTCGGCCATCCACGACGCGCCGGCGAGCAGCTTGTTGTAGCGGCGCATGTCGAGCAACGGCACCTGGCAGACGACGGCCTTGAACAGCTCGGGCCGTTGCATCGCGACCGCGCCGACCAGCAGGCCGCCGTTGCTGCCGCCCATGATGCCGAGATGCGCCGGCGACGAGATGCGGTGCGCGATCAGGTCCTCGGCGACCGCGATGAAGTCGTCGAACGCGCGTTGGTGCCCCGCCTTCACGGCCGCGTTGTGCCATTCGGCGCCGAACTCGCCGCCGCCGCGAATCCCGGCCACGACGAAGACGCCGCCCCGCTCGAGCCACGCCGCGCCGCTGCCGGCGCTGTAGGCGCGCGGCAGCAGCGGGATTTCGAAGCCGCCGTAGCCGTACAGGATCGTCGGCGCGCGTCCGTCCGGTCGGAAACCCTTCGGCATCACGACCGAGTACGGGACGCGCGTGCCGTCGGCAGAGCGCGCCTCGCGCTGCTCGACCGACATCCCGGTCGTGTCGAAGAATGCCGGCAGCGCCTTCAGCGGCTCGCGCGCGTCGGAGCCGACCTGCGCGAGTGCCAGCGTGGTCGGCTGCAGCGCGCCGCTCGTCGACACGAAGTAGTCGTCGCTCTCGTCGTCGTCGACCGCCGCCATCCCGATCGTCCCGTCGCGCGGCAGGTCGACCGCCCGCGACGTCCAGCGACCGTCATCCAACGTCCATTCCGACACATGGTTCTGCGTCTCGGACATCGCGTTGATCAACAGGTGGTTCAGCGTGCCGACGACCTCGCCGAGCGACTTCCGCGGCCCCGGCCTGTACAGGGTCGTGAAGTCGCGTGCCCCGTCGAGGAACGCGTCGAAGCCGATGGCGAGCAGCGCGCCGGCCGGATGGACCGTCGACCCGACCGTCCAGTCCTTCCGCAGCGTGACGAGCAGCTGGTCGCGCCACGGCGTGGACTCCGCGTCCTCGGGCAACGCAAGCCGCACGAGGTCGCCGTCGGGCGCGAGATAAAACGTCTCGTTCGTATAGAACGTCAGGCCGCGACGGACCAGCACACGGTCGACGACGCGGTCACCGACGTGCACGTGATGGACGGACGCGTCGACGCTGATGTCGGTGTTCTCCCCCGCCAGCACGGTGACCGCATCGGCCAGCGGCGTGCCGCGCGTCCAGCGCTTGACGATGCGCGGGTAGCCGGAATCGGTCAGCGTGCCGGGGCCGAAGTCGGTCCGCACGAAAACGTGGTCCGCATCGATCCACGTGAAGCCGCCCTTCGCTTCGGGGAGAAAGAAACCGCCCGCCTCCGGCCCGACGAACGCTTTCGCGACGACGTCGAACTCGCGCGTCACCGTCGCGTCGCCGCCGCCACGCGACAGGCTGACGGCGCAGCGTTCGTAGTCCGGGTACCGGCAGCTCCAACCCTTCCAGACCCAGTTCTCGTGCTCGGCGGCGGCCAGGGCGTCGACGTCGACCACCGTCTCCCAGGCCGGTTCGGCCTTGCGGTACTCGTCCAGCGTCGTGCGCCGCATGATGCCGCGCACGTGATCGGCATCGCGCCAGAAGTTGTAGTACCGGTCGCCGATCTTCTGGATGCCCGGAATGCGCTCTTTCGAGTCGAAGAGCGCGAGCAGCCGCTGGTGCAGCGCGTCGTAGCCGGCGTCGCCCTTGAGTTCGCGCGTCGAGATCGCGTTCTGCGCCTCGACCCAGCGCAGCGACGCGGGTGCGTCGACCGCTTCGAGGAATCGGTAGGGATCGTCGTCTTCGGCCGCCGCGGCCGTCATCGAAACGCTCATGAGAAACAGGGTCGACGTCGTCGCCAGGAGGAGTTGCCGAAGGGTGCGATGCATCGCGTCCGTGAACAGCAGAATTGCGGATTTCCAGGACAAGGGGCGCGGCGCAGTCTAGCGCCTGTCGCGCGGATCGACCCCGGCATGCGTCTTGCACGGCCGGACCGTCTTCAGCCTGCGCCGCACCGGCGCCCGAACCGTCCCGAGGAGTCCATCGATGACCAACATGACCGACCAGTTGCACATGACCAGCATCACCGATCGCAGCCAGGTCACCGGCATGATCCTGTCCGCCAAGGTGGCGCGCGGCATCAAGTGGGCCGACGTCGCCGACGCGCTCGGCCAGAGCAAGGAGTGGACGACCGCCGCCTGCCTCGGGCAGATGACGTTCACGAAGGCACAGGCCGAGCAGGTGGGAAGCCTGTTCGGCCTCAGCGACGAGGCAGTCGCCTGGTTGCAGGTCGTCCCGTACAAGGGGTCGTTACCGACCGCGGTGCCGACCGATCCGCTGATCTATCGCTGGTACGAGCTCGTGAACGTCTACGGCACGACGATCAAGGAACTGATCCATGAGGAGTTCGGCGACGGGATCATGAGCGCGATCGACTTCTCGATGGACATCCAGCGCGAACCCGATCCGAAGGGCGATCGGGTTCGTGTCGTGCTGTCGGGGAAGTTCCTGCCTTACAAGACGTACTGACCGCTCACCGTCGACACCGCGACCGCTCGGGTGCGCCGCGTCGCGTCGGGTTACTTGACGTTGGCAGGCGGCGTCGTGTTCGTCGAGTTCGTCTGTCCGGACTTGGTCTCCTCGGACGTCTGCGGATTCGGCGACGTGCTGCCCGGCGCGGTGCCGGGCGGCGTGTTGGGCGCCATTTCGGAGCCGGTGCTGCCGGACGGTGCGGTGGGTGACGGCATCGTGTTCGTGGTGCCGGCCGGCGTTCCCGACGACGAGGACGACGACGAGCCGCCGGTCGACGACGATGCGTCGCCGCTCGGCGCCGGTGTCGTCGCGCTGCCGGTCGCCGCCGTGCTGCCGGTCGTCGACGTGGTCGACGGGTTCGACATCGAGCTGTCGGTCTTCGGCGCGTCGGCCTTGTTGCAGGCGCCGAGCGCGGCGACGGTCGCGGCGATGGCGACCCATTGGATCGAACGGTGCATGAAGACTCCTCGGGGGATGTTTGAGTCCCGAGAGGGTGCACCTCGCGACCGGCCGCCCGCGTCGGCAGACGCCCGATCGCCTTGTCGGCAGCGTAGAAGCGCCGCGGGCCCGGCGCGCGACGTCAGTCCTTCAGGAAGCCTCGCATCGACGCGTTGACGCGGTCGGGCTGTTCGTGGACCACCCAGTGCGAGCCCTCGGGAATCCGCTCGAGCCGAAGGTCGTCGCAGACCTGTTCCAGGCCGTCGATCAGTCCGGTGGTCAACGCGCGGTCGGTCTCGCCCCAGATCACGCGGACCGGGACGCGCACCTTCCAGTCGGCGAGGTCGGGAAGCGGCCGCACCGGCTCGCCGGGCGTCGGCGGATGGAGCGGCGTCGCGCGATAGAAGTTGCAGCCGCCGGTCATCGCATGCGACGGCGTGCCGTCGGGCTTCGGCGCCCCCGGCACCGACCACATCGCGCGGTAGCGATCGCGGACCTCGGGCGTGTACCACGCGGCCGGCGTCCCGTCTTCGGCGGTGAGGAAGCGTTCGACGATCCTGAAGTCGTTCGCGACCAGCCCTTCCTCCGAGCCCGGACCGCGCAGCCAGTTCATGTAGGCGGATGCGGCCTGCTGCGTCGGATTGGTCGCGAGCTCGCGCATGAACAGCCACGGATGCGGCGAGTTGACGACGATCAGCCGCTCGACCAGCTCCGGATGGAAGATGCCGAGGTGCCAGCCGACCGCGCCGCCCCAGTCGTGGCAGACCACGATCGCGGACGTGTAGCCGAGGTACTCGATCAGCAGGCGGATGTCCTCCGCGATGAACTTGATGTGGTACGACTCGACGGTGACCGGCTTCGCCGACCGGTTGAAGCCGCGGAGGTCAGGTGCCACCGCGAAGTGATCGTCGCCGAACTCGGCGAGCTGCGCCTCCCATGTGAACCAGGCCTCGGGAAAGCCGTGCAGGAAGATCATCAGCTTCCGGCCCGCCGCGCTGCCGGCGCTCGCGTAGTGGAGGCGGGTGCCGTTCGCGAGATCGGCGAACTGCCCGTCCTCGACGCGGGCCGTCACGACGTCGCCCCGCCGGCCAGCTCCGCCATCGCGGTCCTCAGGCGCGTCCGGACATCGGGCCGCGCCGCGAACGGGTCGCTCGGGTTGCGCATCTCGACGATGTCCTTCATCCGCGTCTCGACGTTGCCGAGCGCATGCGGATGCGAGAACACGTAGAACCGGTCGTCCTCGATCGCGCGGAACACCGTCGCCGCGAAGTCGGCCGCGGTCACCTTGCCCGAGCCGACGGCCTTCTGCGACATCATCTGCTGTGCGCGCTTCGATGCGGACACCGGTTCGCCACTGACGTCCTCGGGCGCGTTGCGCTGCGAGTCGCTGATGCCGGTGGGCACGAAGTACGGGCAGACCACCGACGTGCCGATCGGCGCCTCGATCAACGCCAGGTCCTGGTAGAGCGTCTCGGTCATCGAGACCACCGCATGCTTCGAGACGTTGTAGATGCCCATGTTCGGCGCGTTCAGCAGGCCGGCCATCGACGCCGTGTTGACCACGTGGCCGGTGTACGCCGGGTCCGCCTTCGCGGCCGCGAGCATGCGCGGCACGAACGACCGCAGCCCGTGGATCACGCCCCACACGTTGACGCCGAGCACCCACTCCCAGTCGCGGATCGAGTTCTCCCAGATCAGCCCGCCGGAGCCGACCCCGGCGTTGTTGAACACGAGGTGCACGGGACCGAAGCGCTCTTCGGCAGCGACCGCGAGCGCCTCGACCGCGTCGCCGTTCGACACGTCGACCTTCCGTGCGAGCACGCGGCCGCCCTTCGCATCGAGTTCCGCCTTCACGGCGTCGAGCGCGTCCTGCTGCACGTCGGCGATCACGACGTTCATGTCGAGCCCGACCGCGATGCGCGCGAACTCGCGGCCGAAGCCGCTGCCGCCGCCGGTGATGACCGCGGTGCGGCCTCCGAACTGCTTCATCGTCGTCTCCTGTTGGCGATGTCGTTGTCTGTCGTGCCGGCGCGGCGCATCCGGACGTGGTCGATGCCGTCCTCGAGATACGGGGCGCCTTCGCTGCGAAAGCCGAGCGAGCGGTAGAACGGCTCGAGCCGCTGCTGCGCATTGATGACGATGTCCGCGCCAGGCCACGCATCGTGCGAGCGCGCGAGGCCTTCGTCCATCAGGGCGCGCCCGAGTCCCGTGCCGCGCCGGGTCGACGCCGTGACGACGCGTCCGATCGACGGCTCGGGATAGCGGACGCCCGGATCGATGCAGCGCAGATACGCGGCGAGCGGACGCGCGCCGCCGTCCGCAGCGCAGGGATCGACGACGCGGCCGAGCAGATGCCAGGCCGATCGATCGTGGCCGTCCGCATCGACGAACACGCAGCGCTGCTCGATCACGAAGACTTCGCTTCGCAGCGCCAGCAGGTCGTACACGTCGTCCGCGGACAGCGCGTCGAAGCGCTTCCAGGTCCATGCGAGGCCGTGATGCGCGGCGTGGCTCGATGCGGCGCTCGATTCGGGTGCCGCGCGTCGGGAGTCGGCCTCGACCGCCGTCATGCCACCTTCTTCATCTCGAAGCCGATGCGCGGGAAGTGCACGATGACCTCGCCGGCGCGGTCGTCGAAGCGGCGCACCGCGAGCTCGTCGCGCATCGCGAGCATCAGCTCGCCTTCGACCGGATCGCAGCCGGTGTCGGTCGGCGTGATCGTCACCTGCTCGCCGAGCGCGATGCCGTGCGTGTCGGTGTAGAACTCGGACTCGAGCTCCTCGGGCACCTCGTCGGCCGCGTGCATCAGTGCCGCGGCGCTCGTCATGTCCGCGTGCGGCGGCTGCACGAGGCGGCGCATCCGCTCGTACCACGCGGCGAGATACGGGAAGTCGTCGACGATCGACGCGAGCGGACCCGCGCGACGGATGAACCACAGGCAGTGGTAGACGGCGAAGTCGGCGATCGATGCCGACATGCCGAGCAGCCACACGCGCCCGTCGATCAGCATCGTCTCGAAGCGGCGGAAGTAGATCAGCAGCGCCGCGGTCGCCTCGGCGGGACGCATCCGCGGCATCTTCGCGCGGAACGCCGCGCGATCCTCGGCGAACACCTTGCGTTCGTCGGGCGACAGGTGCGCGAGGATCGCGGCCGCGCCCTCGGGCTGGAAGTTGTACGCGGCCGCGGTCCAGAACAGCGTCGCGTCGGCCCACTGCGCGAGGAAGCGCGCAGTGCCCGAACACTCCGGCGGGAAGATCGCCGGGTTCGGCGCGAGCCGCTCGAGGACTTCGGCGATCAGCGCGGAGTCGCAGTAGATGTGCGCGCCGATCTGCAGCACCGGCGTGCGTCGGTAGCCGCCGGTCAGCGCGACCAGGTCCGGCTTCGGCATCACGGCGGGAATCTCGACCGCGGTCCACGGGACGTCCTTGTAGCTGAGGATGGCCCGGATCTTCTCGGAGAACGGCGACGTCGCGTAGTGATGCACGATCAGCTGATCGACGTGCACGATCTGACTGTCGGAGAAGGATGGATTCATTGGGCCCGGGCCGGGTCGTACGACGTGACGAGTGAAGGATTGGGACGACGTCCCCGCTCAGTCGAGCAGGTCGGGCTGCTCCTTCACGATGCGCGCGTACAACGGCTGGAACTGGAACCACCCCGCGAACGGCGTGCCGACGATGCCGAACGACTGGCGCGCCGACACCTCGCCGATGGGACGCGGCACGGTTCCGGTGCGCGCCGCGGCGGCCTCGGCGATCAGCTGCACCTGACAGGACCGCTCCATCGTGATGAACCACCAGACTGCCTCGTCGACCGTCCTGCCGACGGTGATCAGCCCGTGGTTCGCGAGGATCGCCGCCTTGTGGCTGCCGAGCGCCTGCGCGATCCGCGCGCCCTCGTCGAGGTCGACGACGACGCCGCCGAAGTCGTCGTACACCGCGTGGTCGCCGTAGAACGCGCACGCGTCCTGGGTCAGCGGGGCGAGCGCGCAGCCGAGCGTCGACAGCGCGCGCCCGTAGGTCGAGTGCGAATG
>CAXTDA010000056.1:0-13820 GCA_964242935.1 uncultured Burkholderiaceae bacterium
CTGCAGGCGCGCGCTGTCGAGGTTGCCGCGGTCGCCCTTGACCGTGCCTTCGTACTGGCCGACGAGCGCCTTTTGCGTGTCGAGCTGCTGCGTCGCGATCGAGTCCTGCTCGACCAGCTTCCGGTAGCGCTCGAGGTCGACCTTCGCGTTGGCGAGCTGCGCCTGGTCGCGCGCGTAGGTGCCCTCGGCCTGCGTGACGAGGACCTGGAACGGCCGCGGATCGATCTCGGCCAGCACGTCGCCGGCCTTGACGACCTGCCCCTCGCGGAAGTTGATCTTCGCGAGCTGGCCGTCGACGCGCGCCTTGACCGTCACCGTGGCGACCGGCGTCACCGAGCCGAGGCCGCCGAGGTAGACCGGCACGTCGGCGATCTTCGCGGTCGCGGTGCCGACCGGCATCACCGCGTTCGGGCCGAACGCGGCGTTGCCGCCGCCCTTGCGATTGCCGCCGCCCCCCTTGCCGGAGCCGCCCTGCTTCTGCGCGGACTCGGCCGACCCGCCGTCGGTCGCCGTCGTCGTCCGCGACCGCCACAGCCAGACGCCGGCCGCGACGACGATCAGCACGAGCAGCAGCCACACCCAGAGCCGTCGATACCACGGACGCCGCGGCGGCTTCAGCAGCGCCGCTTCCGCGACCGGGGCGGGCTCGGCCGGCGGCACTCGTAGGGGGTCGCTCGGGGTCATCGAATGCGGTCTGGGAAGGTGGGACGCCGACGCACCGGACGGTGGCCGAAAAACAAAGCCGCAATTGAACCACGCGGGGCTCGCAAGAACGGCCGGCTTCGGCGCGCCCGTCTGTCACCCGGCGTTACACGGCTTCGCGACGACTGGCGCCAGCGAGCACCGGAGGTCGACGCCCGGGTAGCATGCGTCGGACGCCGGTCGACACGCCGCCGTCGTCAACAACGCGCAAGCCGAGGATTCCGATGACCATCGCGCAGCCCGTCACCGATGTGCCGCCGCGCTACGTCGGCTTCTGGACGCGGGTCTGGGCGTCGCTGATCGACTCGCTCCTGCTGTTGGTGCTGCTGGTGCCGGTCGGGTGGCTGGTGTTCGACGCGAACCTGTTCGACGCGAGGGGGTCCGCCTCCGACGGCGAACACTTCGTGCTGACGACCGTCATTCCCGCGATGGTCGTGCTGGTCTACTGGATCCGACGGCAGTCGACGCCCGGCAAGCTGCTGTTCCATGCGCGGATTGTCGACGCCGAGACCGGTCGCGCGCCGCGTGCCGCGCAGCTCGTCGTGCGCTACCTCGGCTACTACCTGTCCGCGTTCGTGCTCGGACTCGGCTTCGTGTGGATCGCGTTCGACCCGCGGAAGCAGGGATGGCACGACAAGCTCGCCAACACGCTCGTCGTGCGGACCATCGACGGGGCCTGATCGGCGCCGAGCGACTGGCGAGCCTTCCGTCAGTCGACGGCGCGGGTCGTTCCGCGACGCTGATGCGCCCTCGCGGTCCGTCGTGCGAGCGTCGACGTCCGGATCGCCGCTCCGGCATTGGCGACGCCCGGACCGGTCCGCGCACGGCACGCGCCGGTGCGCTGCTGGTCCTGCACGGCCGCGCCCCACACGGCCAGCATCGGCGTGATCGCCGCGGCGGCGAGCGGTCGCGAGAAGTAGTACCCCTGTCCCTCGTCGCAATCCAGCTTTCGCAACATCAGCAGTTGCGCCTCGGTCTCGATGCCTTCGGCGACCAGCGACTTCCCGAGTGCACGTGCGAGCGCGACGATCGACCGCACGATCTCCTGGCCCTTGCCGTCGTCGCCCATCCGTTCGACGAAGCTGCGGTCGATCTTGAGCGTGTCGAACGGCAGGCTGTGCAGGTAGCTCAGCGACGAGTAGCCGGTCCCGAAGTCGTCGATCGACAGCTTGATGCCCATGTCGGCGAGGCGCTGCATGATCGGGATGACGCCGGCCGCGTCCATCAGGACGCTTTCGGTCACCTCGAGGTTGATCTGCGCCGGACAGACGCCGCGTCGTTCGATCGTGGCCGCGATGAAGTCCACGAAGCCGGCATGCGCGAGCTGCACGCCCGACACGTTGATGGCCATCGTCAACGCGGCGCGGGCCGCGGCACCGGGCGGCGCATCGAGCTCCCACGCCTTCAGCTGCTGGCACGCCTTGTCGAAGACCGCCTCGCCGAGCGCGACGATGAGACCCGCCTCTTCGGCGATCGGGATGAAGCGGCCGGGATCGATCATGCCCTTCTCCGGATGGTTCCACCGGACCAGCGCCTCGAAGCCGGTCAGCCGCGTGTCGCGCAGATTGAAGAGCGGCTGGTAGTACACGACGAGCTGATCCTGGGCCAATGCGCGTCGCAGTTCGCTCTCCAGCTGAAGCTGCGCCGAGACATGCTCGTGCAACGTGGTGTCGAACACCGCGTACTGCGCCTTGCCGCTGCCCTTCGCCTTGTACATCGCGATGTCGGCGTCGCGGAGCACGTCGTCGGCCTCCGTGTAACCCATCGAGCTGAACGTGATGCCGATGCTCGCACTCGTCGTCACTTCGGTCAGGCCGAGCTGTACCGGGGTCGCGATCGATGCGAGGAGGCGGGTCGCGAGGTCGAGCGCGACGTTCGGTTCCTCGAGGTTCTCGAGCAGGATCGCGAACTCGTCGCCGCCGAGGCGTGCGATGACGTCGTGACTGCGCAGGCACGACTGCAGGCGAGCCGCCACCGTCGTCAGGAACACGTCGCCGGCCTTGTGACCGAGACTGTCGTTGATCACCTTGAAGCGGTCGAAGTCGAGATACATCGCCGCGAACGCGCGGCCCTGCGGCCCGTTCGCCGCGTCGATCGCACGCTTCAGGTGGACGTTGAAGTACGTGCGGTTCGGCAACGACGTCAACGCGTCGTGGTAGGCCACGTGGTGCAGCTGCGCCTCGGCCTTCCGACGCGCGGTGATGTCCTGGATCTGGAAGATCAGGCAGCGCGAGCCGGACGACCACTCGCTGAAGAACGACACGTTGAGCGCACACCACACCACTTCGCCGCTCTTGTGCAGCAGCCGGAGTTCCAGGTGCACCGGAGCGGCGGCGTCGTGGACCAGGTGATGGACCTCCGTCAGCAGGCGCCCGAAGTCCTCCGGATGTGCGAGCACCTTGATGTCGCGCCCGGCCAGCTCCGCGGGTGTCATGTCGAGCATCGCGCAGAGCGAGTCGTTGACCTGCATCAGGCTGCCGTCGGTCGACACCAGCGCCATGCCGATCGCCGCGTGCGTGAACGCGCTGTGGAAGCGGCTCTCGCTCTCCTTCATCTCCTCCAGATGCTGAGCGGCGGCGGCCGCTTCGTGCTTGATCGAGCGCTGCCGGAAATAGAAATGCAGGGTCGACAGGAACATGCCGATGATCGGCACCCCGACCACGATCACGGTCCATCCGAAGGTCTTGAAGCTCATGAACATCAGACCCGACAACGCGGCGCTCGACACGTAGGCGACCACCAGCCACGCGGACTTGCGGAGCGAATCGAGCAGCGTCAGCCGCTCGTTCCGCTTCAGTGCGAACAATGTGTTGAAGAGATGCGCGTTGGTGAACGCGTACAACGCCGCGAACGCGAGCAACCCGATCAGCAGCAGCGACGTACGCTCGTCGGGTGCGAGCCGTGACAGGCCTTGCGTGAAGAGTTCGCCGCAGACCAGCATCGAGACCGCGGCCATCGCGGGCGTGCCGATCCGGCTGGTCCAGCGCTTCGACGTGCGGAATGCGCCGACCGACCCTTCGACCGCCGCGGCGATCGTCGCCGCCTCGGGGCCGAACAGCAGCAGCATGAGGAAAATGAAGATCTCGGCCGCCGCGATCGACGCCTTCGCACCGGGGATCTGAACGGTGAACAGGCCGGTGAAGCCGACGATCGCGGCACCGATCACGACCTGCGTGATCAGCCATGCGCCCCTGTCGAGGACGGTACCCACCGAGTAGGCCAGCGCCATGACGCCGGCCGTGACCGCGACCGCCCAATAGAGCCGGGCCCGCGGGTTGTAGTCGCTCATGTCGATCATCGCGGCATCCGGTTCGGTGCGGGCTCGGGTTTCGGTTCAGGGCTCGCCGACGACCGCCGGGTCGGTGGCCGACGGCGCGGTCGTCGAACCCGACTCGCTCATGATCAGACCCTCGCTCATGATCAGGCCTTCGCTCATGATCAGACCCTCGCTCATGATCAGTCCTTCGCTCATGATCAGTCCCTCGCTCATGATCAGACCTTCGCTCATGATGAGACCGCTGCCGAGCACAATGCCGCTGCTCATCGGCACGCCGGCCCCGAGCGCCATCCAGTTGACGACCGTGGCCGTCGGGCTGAACAGGCCGGTCTGGCCGATCAGGCTCGACGCGCCCAGCAGTGCGTTGACCGACACGACGCCGTCGGTGACCAGAACCTGTGCGACCGGCGTCGACTCGAGATAGGTCCGCACGAACGTGTTCGACGCGACGCCAAGGCCCGACCAGTAGATCGGCGCGAGGCGACGGACGCGCTGGCGCACCCAGCTCAGCTTGGGATCGAAGAACGGCTGGTAGCGCGTGACGAGCGCGTCGCCGGACAGCACCTGGGTTCCGCCGGCGAACGCGATGCGACTCCACGCGAACGTGGCATTGCCGATCGTGCTGGTCGCGGCGGGCAGCACCTTGCCGCTCGCGAGCAGCGGGTCGCCGGCCTTCAGGGTCCCGTTGTCGATCGCGGTCGCGACGTCCTTCCGCAGCGTTGCCGCGATCCGCACGGCGCCGTCGACGTTGAGCAGCCCCGCCCCCTGTTCGATCAGGTTCTCGTCCGGGATCGCCTGCGCGCTGTACTGCAGGATCGCCTTGACGAGCGGCGGCGTGAGGCCGGGATTGGCCTGCAGCATCAGGGCCACCGCGCCGGACACCGCCGGGGCGGCGATCGACGTGCCGCTCAGGACCATCATCCGCGTGCCCGACTTGTTGCTCGACGCCGCGATCGCCAGCTGCGGATAGCGCGTCGCGATGGTGCTCAGCGTCTTGCCGTTGTCGTCGGTCGCGAGGGCGCTGACGATGCGGTTGCCCGGCGCCACCAGCTCCGGCTTCAGGACATTGTCGGGCTGACGGACGCCGAACGCGTCGACGTTGCCGCCGCGGGTCGGTCCGCGCGAGCTGAAGTAGTTGACGGTCGCCGCGGCGCGCGGTCCGCCGTGCAGGTTCGCCGAGCCGACCGTGATTGCGGCCGGCTCGTTGCCGGGGCTGCCGATCGTGCCGTAGATCGTGCGGCCCTGGGCGTCGGTGCCGTAGTTGCCTGCGGCCACGACCACCGTGATGCCCGACGCGACGGCGCTCCGGACGGCACGACACATCGGGTCGGTCGCGAACGACTCGGTCGAGTCGCTCGCGAGGCTGATGTTGAGGACCTTGATGCCGTATTCGCGGGCGTGGTAGATCACCCAGTCGATGCCGGCCAGCGCGTCGCTGATGTGGCCCTGGCCGTTCGCATCGAGCACCCGCACGTCGTAGATCGACGCGCCCGGCGCCACACCCGGAGCGTCCGGCGTCTGCGAACCGCCGCGCGCGGCGGCGACCGCCGCGACGTGCGTGCCGTGGCCGTAGGCATCGGGGAACTTGCTGCCCGACGAATCGATCGTCTGCTCGACGTAGCGCTGCGCGACGCTGTTCGGCGTCCAGCTCGACGTGTAGTCGCCGCCGACGATCCACAGGCCGCCGACCAGGCTGCCGCTGCCCGAGTTGCTGCTGCTCGTCGAGAGCACCGTCAGGTCGACGCTGTCCACCACGCGCTGCTTGCCGTTCGCGTCGAGCAGCGACAGGTGCTTCTTCATCACGCCCGAATCCAGGAACGCGATGGCGACGCCACTGCCGTCGTACGAGGTGGGGTTGGTCGTCGCGGCGGTGCTGCCCGAGGACAGCAGACCGCCGAGGAGGTCGAACGTACGGGTCGTCACGCGGTCGGCCGAGATGCTGACGACGTCGGTCCGCTGGGTCAGCGTGCCGAGCTGCGCAAGCGGGACGACGGCGAGGACGCCGTTGATCGACAGGTAGCGGTAGAACACCGAGCCGCCCATCGCGACGATCGCGCGGCGCAAGTCGACCATGTCCGGGTCGACACCGTCGGAGACCACGACGACCTTGGCGTACGGCACGGGGCCGGAGGTGTTCAACCACGTGTTCTTGCCGGACTTGGTGAGCAGGCCGGCCGTGTTCTTGAGGTCGTCCGACAGCTTGCTGTCGCCGTCCTTCGCAAAGGAGGGCGAGGCGATCGCGAGCACCGCGACGAATGCGACGGCATGACGACCGGCGACGATCGACCTGACGAGACGGATGGAACGTGTGATGAGATTCATAGGTGTCTGACCGAGATGCTTGAGAGGGGCAGGTATTGAAGGGGCAATGACCGTGCCGAGCGGCGGCATCGCGGACTCGTCGCGACAGGTCGGAAACGCGAATCCCGGAGGCGAGCGGGGCCGGTCCGGATCACCACGCGCCGCGTGACGAGGGACCGCCCGATCGCTCGAACAGCGTGGCGAGCGGCGACCACTTAGCGACGCGAGTGACACATTGCGTCGCTTCCGAACCAGGTGCGGATCGGCGCGACGTCGGCCGGGGTTCGAGAGGCTAGGCGCCGGTCCTCACGCGCTGCGCCACGCGACCGCGCCTGCACGGCGGCAAAGACCTAGACGACGTTCGGTGCGGCCTCGAGGCGGACGGCGCGCGATCGCGGCGCCATCGCGACGCGTCCGACACGTCGTGGGGCCTCCGGACTACGGGCGAGCCGCGCCCCGGGTCGCACACTGACGCGCCCATCGACGGCGACGACATGGCGCCGCGCGTCGAACGCTTCCGGAGAATTCGCATGAATCACAGCAGGACCCTCGTCGCCGCGTCGCTCGCGGCCCTCGCGCTTGCCGGCTGCGGCGAGACCGCGAGCCTCAAGGTCAGCGACGGCACCGGCAAGTCGCCGCAGCTGCCCGAGCCGAAGTCCACGCTGATCCCGACGCTGCACGTCGCGAAGGCGATCGGCTGGCCCGACGGCGCGAAGCCGGAAGGCGCGCCCGGCACCACCGTCAACGCCTTCGCGAAGGGCCTCGACCATCCGCGATGGGTCTACGCGCTGCCGAACGGCGACGTGCTGGTCGCGGAGACGAACGCGCCGCCGAAGCCCGACGACGGCAAAGGGATCCGCGGCTTCCTGCAGAAGATGTTCATGAAGATCGCCGGGTCCGTGACGCCGAGCGCGAACCGCATCACGCTGCTTCGCGACGCGGACGGCGACGGCGTCGCCGAGGTCAGGGAAGTGTTCCTGAAGAATCTCAATTCGCCGTTCGGCATGGTGCTGGTCGGCGACGACCTCTACGTCGCGAACTCCGACGCCGTGATGCGCTTCAAGTACACGACGGGCGCGACGCATCTCGACGATGCGGGCACGAAGGTGGTCGACCTGCCGGCCGGCACGATCAACCATCACTGGACGAAGAACATCATCGCGAGCGCCGACGGCGCGAAGCTGTACGTGACGGTCGGTTCGAACAGCAACGTCGCCGAGAACGGCATCCCGGCCGAAGAGGGGCGCGCGGCGATCTGGGAAGTCGATGCGAAGACCGGCGCGCACCGCGTCTTCGCGAGCGGACTTCGCAATCCGAACGGGATGGCCTGGGCGCCGAACGCGCAGGGCGGCGCGACGCTGTGGACCGTCGTCAACGAGCGCGACGAGATCGGCAGCGACCTCGTGCCCGATTACATGACGTCGGTCCAGGACGGCGGCTTCTACGGCTGGCCGTACAGCTACTACGGTGCGCACGTCGACAAGCGCGTGAAGGAAGAGCGCCCGGACCTGGTCGCGAAGGCGATCGTGCCCGACTACGCGCTCGGGCCGCACACCGCATCGCTCGGGCTCGTCGCGACCGGATCGGCCAACACGCTGCCGGCGCCGTTCGCGAGCGGCATGGTGATCGGCCAGCACGGCTCGTGGAACCGGAAGCCGCGAAGCGGCTACAAGGTCATCTACGTGCCGTTCGCAGCCGGCACGCCATCGGGCGAGCCGCTCGACGTGCTGACCGGCTTCCTGTCGAAGGACGGCGAGGCCTACGGCCGGCCGGTGGGCGTGGTCTTCGACAAGCCGGGCGACCTGCTGGTCGCCGACGACGTGGGGAACGTGGTGTGGCGGGTGGCGGGGGCCAAGCCGTAGTTGTAGCGCCTCTTTCCCCCCCCGGGGAGGGAGCGCCGTAGCACCCCTCCCCCGAAGAGGATGGAGTGACGACCGGCGTACGAGGGCTTTGGTAACGTTCGGGATCGGTCCCGCATTCGCACGCGAAGCGCCTCTCATCTCCAACACGTCATGCCTGTCGAACTCGCCTTCGAAGACGTCGGCCACGGCCCGCCGATGTTGTTGCTCCACGGGCTCTACGGGTCGAGCTCCAACTGGCGGCGCATCGCGAAGTCGCTGTCGGACACCCATCGCATCCTGTCGGTCGATCTCCGCAACCATGGCCTGTCGCCGTGGACGCCCACGATGTCGTACGCCGAGATGGCCGAAGACGTGGCCGCGCTGATCGACCGGCTCGGACTCGAACGACCGGCGATCCTGGGCCACAGCATGGGCGGCAAGGTCGCGATGACGCTCGCGTTGACCGACCCCGCGCACGTCGGCCGCCTTATCGTCGTCGACATCGCACCGGTCTCCTACGGCGACCGCTTCTCGTCGTTCAACGAGGCGATGCGCGGCGTCGATGCGGTCCACGCGGCCGGTCGCGAAGAGATCCGCCGCACGTTGCTGCAGACCATTCCGGACGAGCGCACGGTCGCCTTCCTGATGACGAACCTCGTCCGGCACGGCGAGCAATACGACTGGCGCATCAACCTGATGGCGCTCGGCGCGTCGATGCACGAGATCGGCGCGTTTCCCCCGGCGCTGGCGGACCGGCGTTACGACGGCCCGGTCACGGTGATCGACGGCGAACGCTCCGACTACGTCTCGGTCGACGACCATCCGCTGTTCCTGTCGCACTTTCCCGCCGCGCGTTTCGTCACGGTCGCCGACGCCGGTCACTGGCTGCACGCCGACCGGCCGGACGCCTTCGTCGCCGCGGTGCGCGACGCGCTCGCGACCGACGCGAAGGCCGGCTGAAAGGCTCGTCCGGCGGTCGCGGCAGATATAGACTCGCAACTTCGAAGAACATCCCGACGAGCCGCCGCAGACGGCGAAACCATCCCCGGAGGAGACCCGATGGAGCCCACGATGACGAAGGACCCCACCTTGCCGGCCGGCAAGCGTCCGCTCTACAAGTCGTTGTACTTCCAGGTCATCTGCGCCATCGTCATCGGCGTCATCCTCGGCTACTTCTATCCGTCGACCGGCGAAGCGATGAAGCCGCTCGGCGACGGCTTCATCAAGCTGATCAAGATGATCATCGCGCCGATCATCTTCTGTACCGTCGTGATCGGCATCGCCGGCATGGAGGACATGAAGAAGGTCGGCAAGACCGGCGGCTACGCGCTGCTGTACTTCGAGGTCGTGAGTTCGATCGCGCTCTTGATCGGGCTCGTCATCATCAACTTCGTGAAGCCCGGCGTCGGGATGAACATCGACCCGGCCTCGCTCGACACGAAGGCGCTCGCGAACTACACGAAGCCGGGCGCGATGCAGGGCACCACCGAGTTCCTGCTGAACGTCATCCCGAACACCGTCGTCGACGCGTTCGCGAAGGGCGAGATCCTGCAGGTGCTGCTGTTCGCGGTGATGTTCGGCTTCGCGCTGCACAAGTTCGGCGGCCGCGGCACGCTGGTCTTCGACTTCATCGAGAAGATCTCGCACGTGCTGTTCTCGATCGTCGGCGTGATCATGAAGGTCGCCCCGATCGGCGCGTTCGGCGCGATGGCGTTCACGATCGGCAAGTACGGCATCAGCTCGCTGCTGCAGCTGGGCGCGCTGATGGCCACCTTCTACACCACCTGCATCGTCTTCGTCGTGTTCGTGCTCGGCGCGATCGCCTGGTACCACGGCTTCTCGATCTTCAAGTTCGTCCGCTACATCAAGGAAGAGCTGCTGATCGTGCTCGGCACGTCGTCGTCCGAGTCGGTGCTGCCGCGGATGATGGCCAAGCTCGAGAACCTCGGCGTGAAGAAGTCGACGGTCGGCCTCGTGATCCCGACCGGCTATTCGTTCAACCTCGACGGCACGTCGATCTACCTGACGATGGCCGCCGTGTTCGTCGCGCAGGCGACCAACACGCCGATGACGCTGACGCAGGAGCTGACGTTGCTCGGCGTGCTGCTGCTGACGTCGAAGGGCGCGGCCGGCGTGACCGGTAGCGGCTTCATCGTGCTCGCCGCGACGCTGTCGGCGGTCGGCCACGTGCCGGTCGCGGGACTCGCGCTGATCCTCGGCATCGACCGCTTCATGTCGGAGGCGCGCGCGCTGACGAACCTGGTCGGCAACGGCGTCGCGACGGTGGTCGTCGGCAAGTGGTGCGGCGAGCTCGACAGCGCGCGGATGACGCGCGTGCTCAACGGCGAGACCGACTTCGAAGCCGACGAGCCCGAGGCCGTGCTCGACGCGGTGACGATGAAGGAAGCGGTCCCGGCGCACGGCTGACACCGCGATGACGTCGGGCGACCGCCTGATCGACGAGGATGCCGGCGTCGGCCTGCATCGCATCGTCATCGTCGGCGGCGGCGCCGGCGGCCTGGAACTCGCGACGCGGCTCGGCGACACGCTCGGCAAGCGGAAGAAGGCGCACGTCACGCTCATCGAGAAGGCGCGGACCCATTTCTGGAAGCCGCACCTGCACGAGATCGCGGCCGGCAGCATGGACATGGGGTTGTACCAGACCGACTACCTCGCGCAGTCGCACTGGCACCACTTCCGCTACCGGGTCGGCGAGGCGACGCATGTCGACCGCGAGGCGCGCGTCGTCCACGTCGCGCCGTTCGTCGACGATGGGCAGGAAGAAGTCGCCGGCGCGCGCGCGTTCCCGTACGACACGCTGGTCGTCGCGATCGGCAGTCTGACGAACGACTTCGGCACGCCCGGCGTCGCCGAGCACGCGATCCCGCTCGAGGACGCGAAGCAGGCCGAGCGCTTCCACCGGCGCCTGATCAATGCCTGCATCCGCGCGCATGCCCAGTCGGGGCCGCTCCGTCCCGACCAGCTGCAGGTCGCGATCATCGGCGCCGGCGCGACCGGCGTCGAGCTCGCGGCCGAGTTGCCGAACACGACGCGAACGTTGATCTCGTTCGGCCTCGACCGCATCGACGCGAAGAACGACATCCGCATCATCCTGATCGAGGCGGCCGACCGCATCCTGCCGGCGCTCCCCGAGCGTCTGGCGACGTCCGCCGCGGGCCTCCTCGCCGACCTGGGCGTCCACGTGCGCGCATCGGCGCGCGTCTCCGAAGTCGTCGCCGGCGGCGTCCGGCTCGCGACCGGCGAGGTCGTTCCGGCCGAGCTCGTCGTGTGGGCCGCGGGCGTGAAGGCGTCGGATGTTCTCAAGAACTTCGGCGACCTCGAGACGAACCGCCTGAACCAGCTGGTCGTCGAGTCGACCTTGCAGACGACGCGCGACCCGAACATCTTCGCGATCGGCGATTGCGCGGCGTGCCCGTGGGTCGGTCGCGACGGACAGCTCGTCCCGCCGCGCGCACAGGCCGCGCACCAGCAGGCGTCGCACATGGTCGGACAGATCAAACGGCGCCTCGCCGGCAGGCCGCTCGCACCGTGGCGGTACCGCGACTTCGGATCGCTCGTGTCGCTCGGCGAGTACTCGACCGTCGGCAACCTGATGGGCGGCCTGTCGAAGGGCGACTTGTGGATCGACGGCTGGTTCGCCCGAATGATGTACCTGTCGCTCTACAAGATGCACGAGCTCGCGCTGCACGGCTACTGGAAGGTCGCCCTCGACACGCTGGCGCGACTGATCACGCGACGGACCGAGCCGCGGATCAAGCTGCATTGAGGGGCAAGCCGATGGCTCGATCGGCAGAGCGCGTTACGCCCCGAATATGCAGCCACGACTCCCGCATTCGCGGCAGTCGATGGCCTGGTTCAACGAACTCGGCATCGTCGCCGTCACGCCATCGACACGCGATGTCGATCTCGACCGGCGCGGCCCGTGCAACTCTTCGCGGCCTGTCTCCCATCGCTCCCTCCCGAGCCGGGCCGACGATCCGGGTGAAGCCGGATCGTGTCCCGCGCCGGTCCACGACAACGATAGGACGCTCTCGATGCCTCCCTTCTTCCACCACGTCGACGGCGCGCCCGACCCCGTCGCCCCGTTCAGTCACGCGGTCGAGTCCGACGGCTGGGTCTTCGTCACCGGCCAGATGCCGTTCGTCGATACGGCGCTCGAAGCGCCTTATCCGGCGGGCATCGAGGCGCAGACGCACCAGGTGATGAAGAACCTCGCGACCGTGCTCGCCGGTTGTGGGCTCGCGTTGACCGACGTGGTGTCGGTCCGCGTGTTCCTCACGCGATTCGACGCCGACTACGACGCGATGAACGCGGTCTACGCGACGTACTTCGCGTCGGGACGGCGACCGGCGCGAACCTGCGTCGGCGTCAACGGTCTCGCGCGCGGCGCGCTGATCGAGATCGATCTCGTCGCCCGCAGGCCCGACGCCGCCGCGCGCTGAACGACGACGGGCGCACGTCTTGCTGGACGTCGCCTCGGCCGTGCGAGGCAACCACGAGAGAGACGATGGACTGGACCAAGCTAAAGGCGGTGCTGCTCGACATCGACGGCACGCTGATCGACAGCAACGATGCGCACGCCCGCGCGTGGGTCGACGTGCTGCGGCGACACGGGTACAAGGTTTCCTACGAAGCGACCCGCCCGTTGATCGGCAAGGGCGGCGACAAGCTGCTCCAGGAACTCATCGGGCTCGACGACGAGACGGCAGAGGGAAAGCGCATCGCCGACGAACGGAAGGCGCTGTTCCAGCAGCGCGACCTGCCGCAGCTCGCGGCCACCGACGGCGCCCGCGCGTTGCTCGAGGCACTGCGCGCCCGCGGGCTTCGGCTGGTCGTCGCGACGTCGGCCGGCAACGAGGAGGTCGACGGCCTGCTGAAGCAAGCGGGCCTCGACGGCCTGGTCGACGAGGTCGCGAGCTCGAGCGACGCCGACGCGTCGAAGCCCGATCCCGACATCGTCGTGGCCGCCCTCGAGAAGGCCGGCCTGCAACCGCACGAAGCCGTGATGCTCGGCGACACGCCGTTCGACGTCGCGTCCGCCCGGGCCGCGGGCCTCGACACGATCGCGCTCCGCTGCGGCGGATGGTGGGACGACGATGCGCTCGGCGAAGCGATCGAGATCCACGCCCACCCGCGGGCGCTCCTCGAAGCGCTCGCGGCGACGCCGGTCAGTGCGCGAACAACGCGATCAGGATGATGATGGGAATCGGAATGCCGAGCATGTAGAGCAGGATCGAACGCATCGCGGGATCTCCTTGTCAGTCGATGTTCAGGCGTCGCGCCGGCGGCCGCCGTAGGTCGCGGCCAGGCTGGCGGCGAACGCGCCGATCAGCAGCGACACGAACAGCCACAACGATGCGTATGCCGAGGCCTTGCGCGCCTTATCGGCGGCCTCCCTGGCCTTGTTCGCCGCATCGTCGATCGCCGCCCGCGCCTTCGTGTACGCGTCGGTGACGCGCTTCTCCGCATCCTGCTGCGAGATGCCGGTCTTCTGGGCGATGAGCTGACCCGCGTACTTCAGGTCTTCCGGCGAGACCGATCCGGCCTTGATGCTCTGCGCGAGGATCGTCGTCATCTGCGCCGTCGTCGACCGCCCATCGCCTGCGCCGGGTGCGGCCGGTGCGCCGGCGGGCGCAGCGGTATCGCTTCGCATCATCGAGTCGACGAAGTAGTCGAAG
>CAXTDA010000057.1:0-13737 GCA_964242935.1 uncultured Burkholderiaceae bacterium
GTCTGCGAACCGTAGCTGCCGATCTTGCCGGCCGTGCCCGACACCAGCGTCGTCTGCGTCTTCAGGTTGATCTGCTCGCCCGTCGCCTGCTTGGCACCGGGTTTGAGCGTGAGGTCGACGACGCGGGGCGGACCCGGGATGCCGACCGTGGACGAATAGCCGATCACGCCACCCGCCCCGGGCAACGACAGACCGTTCAGTGCGCTGACCTGGTAGATGAAGCCGTTGCCGGGCGAGCACAGGTCGTTCGACAGCGTCAGCGTCGTGAACGTCAGGAGCCCGGTTCGGACGGCCGGCTTCGTCACGCTGCGTTCGCCGAGCGCGATGCTCTTCGGGAAATCGAGGTACCAGCCCTTCTTCGCCGCCGTTCCGCTGTACGAGAAGGTCGCACCGGTCACGCCGAGGCAGGTCGATCCGGTCGGGCTTCCCGACGGACAGGCGACGACGCCGGCCGTCCGCTGCACGAGATCGGCGCTTCGCGTGATCGACACCGACGGATTGACGTCGAGCAACGTGTATTCGGACTGGACCGCGCCCGGCAGCACGAGGTCGCTCTGGCCGAGATACTCGCCGGTCCCGAAGAAGATCAGCGTGCTGCCGAACGGTCCGTTCGCGAGTTCCACCCGCGCCGTGATGGGCTGCCGGTTGTTCGACGCGTCGGCCGCGACGAAGATCGGCAGCGGGGCGGAGACGGTGCCGAGCGCGGGCTTCCACGTCGACGGGCTGCCGGTGGACGTATCGAACTTCCAGAGGTTGCCCTGCAGATCGCCGAAGTACATCGCCGCGGTGCTGCGGTCGCCGGTGCGGCTCGCCATCAGCGTCACGGGCGCGAGGCCGTTCGGCAGTGCCGGGTTGCTCGCCGGGAACGGGAACTTGTAGTAGTCGCCGTTCAGCGTCCACGCGGTGCCGAGCACATGGTCGAGCGCGAGCAGGAACAGCACGCCCTTGTTGAGCGTATCGGTGCTGACCTTGGTGTCGGTGCGCCCGTTCACCGTCGTCCGTTTCTTGTTGTACCCGGTCACGACCGCGAAGTAGCGGTAGACGGGCGCCGTCGCCGGGCCGCTGACCCAGAGCTTGGCGAATTCGGGCGCCGACATGACGCTGCCGAAGTCGGCGTCGTCGCCGTCGCTGAACTCGAACAGCACCTTGCTCGTGTTGAAGGCCGACGGATCGGTGACGTCGAGCGCGAAGACGCCTTGCGCGCCGGCGCCGTTGGCGCCGACCAGCACCGTCTTCCATGTGCTGCCAACCTTCGCCTCCTGGACCTTCGGCACGGTGTCGACGTACACCTCATGCTGGTAGCCCGGGTTCGTCAGGTCGTTCAGGTCCGGATACGAGTAGCCGGGCACGTAGGCGAACAGCTCCACGCCGTCCGACGCGCGGAGCGCGTGCATCATCCCGTCGTTCGCACCGACGTAGACGGCAGCCTGCCGCGCCGCGTTGGCGATGTAGAACGGCTGGTAGTCGGTATCGGGGATCGCGGACGTCGGCGGACCGATGTAGACGGGGCCGGAGTTCACGATGTCGCCCATCGCCGAGTCGCGTGGGCGGAAACCGAGCGAAGAAGCCTCGTCGCCACGGTAGCCGCGCAGGTAGTCCACGCGCGCCTGGCCGTTCGCGTCGGCCGCGTTGGTCGACGGGTTCGTGTTCAGCGCCGCGCCGTAGCCGGTCGGGTCCGCCGCGTTGATCGCCGCATAGGTGAAAGGGATCGCGGTCCGTACGCCCGATACGATCGCCGTGGTGAGGATGTTGCGCTTGTTGACGCTCGTGTCGCTGTCCTTGCACGTCGTCGCTCCCGACCCGACCGTGCCGCAGCGCGCGCTCAGCAGCGCCCCCGAATCCCACAGCGGCATCGCCGACACGACCAGGTTGCCGTTCATGTCGACCGACAACGAGTTGAACAGGACCGAGCCCGACCACTTCGCCGGGTCGAAGGTCGCGATGTAGGCGCCGGCCGCCCCGTAGGTCAGGTTGGCCGACGTCAGCGCCGCGCCCGACAGCGTGCCGGTCTGGGCGTTGATCCGCGCGAACGCGGCGCGCAGGCCGTTGATCAGTTTCTGCGGGTCCGACGCGAGCAGGTAGTTCGCGGGATAGGCCGACCCGAGCGCGTCCTCCCACTCGGAGTTGGTGCGGATCGCGACGCCGGCCGGATTGAGCGGATTCGGTCCCCAGAAGGGATTGGCGAACGTGTCGGTGCTGCGGTCGATCACGTTGTTGAATCCGCCGTACTTGCCCATCAGGTATAGCTGGCGATCCTGAATCGTGTTCGACGCCTCCGCCACGTCGAACGAGAGCGTCTTGATCGTCTGCTTGCCGACCAGATCCGGGCGGATATCGTTGTTGTTCGCCCAGTACGCGGCACCCGCGACCGCCCACGAGGCGTTGTTCGCGGTGTTCTGCGTCGCAATGTTCGCGAGCCCCGGCCGGACGTCGTTGGTCGTGATCGAGTTGGTCGTCGATTCGAGCGCACCGATCCTCGCCGTCCACAAGTACGCGTCGAGGCCGCCTTCCGCGGGCCGTGACGACGGGCGGTTGTAGCCGGCGCTCGGGCTGCCGTTGTAGCCCGGCAGGTACGTATCGTCCCAGGTGTTGGCGTCGGCCAGGTTGATGATGTAGTTCGCGGAGCAGACCGAACCGATCGGGTCTACCCAGGTGGTCGTGAGCGGGAAGTTGTCCTTCACTGCGTCGTTGTAGGTTCCTTGCGCCGCCAGCGCCGTCGGCCCGAGGTTCTGGTAGTAGCGGATCGCTTCGTAGAACAGTTCGCCCGCGGGGTCGTAGCGCTTGTAGACGCCGGTCGAGCCGAACTTGTTGATGTAGTTGATGAAGCCCGAATAGCCGGTCGAACTCAACGCGGTGCCTTCGGGGTCGCGATTCAACGTCCCGTCCGCGTTGATCTCCTTCCGGGTGTTCGGCGACGCCGTCAGGGCCGCGTCGTAGTTCGTCGGCCCGACGTATTTCATCGGCGCGCGCAACACGCCGCCGTAGCGGCAGCGGCTCCAGCTCGACCCGTCGTCGCAGCCGGCCGGCACCGTATAGCCGGTCGTCGTGTGGTCCATCAGATAGCCGAAGGCGGCAAAGCGCATCCGCGCCGCGTTGAGCTGAGCCTGGCCGACCGGCTTGTACTTGCCGCTGGTGCCGCCGTATTGCTGGCAGAGGTCGCTCCGGACAGGGCCTTCGGCGTTGTCGCAGACGTTGACTCGCACGTTGACCGCGGCGTTGAACAGCGCCTGCCCATAGTCGTTGGCCGGCGAATTGCAATCGCCGCCGGCATACGAACCGAAGTACACGAACGTCTTGCAGTTCGTGATGTAGATCTGCACGTTCCCATACCCGGACGGCACCGGAAGGACCGCCGTGCTCGCGCTGGATGTGTAGCCATCGATCGTCGAACCTTGAATCGAGTGACGCGGAAAGTTGTTGGGGAACGCGTAGAAATCCGGCACACCGTAAATCGAGCCGTCGGGCAGATAGGCCCGCTGGATGATCGACCCGTTGCCCGGCCCGTTCTCGTCGACCCGGTTGCCGCCGGTCAGCGCGTAGCGAAACTCGTCGATGGCGGACATCGTCAACCAGTTCATGAAGTTGCCGCTGAACGCGTTGGTGCACTCGTGGTTCGCGTCGGCGAGTGCCGTCGCGGACGTGTAGAAGTACCCGCCGTTGGCGGTCGTGTACTGGTAGCACTTGGCCGTATCGAAATAGCCGATGTACGTACTGGTGCGGACATACGGCACGTTGAGATACGCCGCACCCACCGTCGGGAACTCGACCGACGCCGTGACGACGACGTTCGGATGCGGCTGCCGTCCGCCGTACAGCGGCGAGTTCGAGATGTCGACGAGTTGCGCTTCCGCGACGCCGGCGAGCATCCCGAGGCCGGTCGCGAGCACGAGGCCGACGCGGCGCGCGCGGCGCGCGACGATGGATACGATCGAGTGGTCCATGATGCTAGTCCTGGGTGGAGACGACGGCCTGCAGCACGACCTGGGAATTGGCGCTGGCACCGAAGCCCATCGCCGTGACGCGGAACATGACGCTGCCGCCATAGCCCGCGCCCGCGCCCTCGCTGGTCAGCGAGTCGATGGACGTGTTCTTCGGGACCGCTTCGATGATGTAGCGCGGCAGGTAGATCGACACCGCCTTGTCGTTGCCGAGCGTGGCCTGCGAACCGTAGGTGCGTCCGGTGTATTGCCCGAAAGCCACCGTGTGGTTGTTCCCGCTGCCGGTCGCGTCCTTGTAGAAGTCGACGTTGGTGCTGTCGAGATAGGCGGGCAACGCGGGGTTGTCCTTGCACAGTCCCGCGTTCGGCGGCGCCGAGCAGCCGAGTTCGTAACCGAAGCTGTTGCCTTCGTTGAAGCACGTGTACGTCCCGGCGCGCATCTTGCCGCGCCCCACCTGGCCCGCCAGCGAGCACACCGGCGACGCGGCCCCGTAGATCTCGAGCTCGGCGTCCTTCAGCGCCGCTTCCGCGGCCTGGAAGGCGAGCTGGCGATCGCGATCGTTGCGGGCGCCGCGCTCCTCGTTGATCGCCATCTGCGACGCGCTGACGCCGAGGATGATGATGACGATCAGCATCATCAGCGCGACGATCAGCGAGAAGCCGCGCTGCGCGGTCGGCGCGGCCGGCGTCCGCGGGCGGCGACGGGAGCGGTCGGTCGGCAAGGCAGTCAATTGACGAATACCGACTTCCAGTCGCTCATCCGGTTGCGGATGAAGACCGTGGTCTGGACGACTCGTCGCACGCGCGTGCGCTCGACCGTGCTGAGCGAGGCCAGGCTGAAGGTCGTCCCGGTGTCGGCCGTCCAGGGATAGTTGGAGCCGAACAAGGCGTAGGTATTGGAGGCGGGTTCCGGATCGGATCTGGTTCCGGGCGCGCTTCGCAACAGCATCGCGATGCGAACGGTCCGCACGTTTTCCCATTGCACGACCGGGTTCGGTCCGCCGATCCCCGTCCGGTAGACGATGCTTTGCGGATCCCACTGGTCGAGATCCTGAAACGGCGACCCCTGCGGAATGTATTCACCGAACAGCACCTGGAACGACTCGATCCCCCGGACCAGGGTCTGGGTGTCCATCACCGACGGAACACCCGTCGCATCGAACGTCAGCCGCCGGCACTTCAATGCCGGCTCGCCGTCGGTATCCGGATCGACGAACAGCACGTTGTAGGCACGCGCCTGTCGATAGGCCGCCTCCGAATTGCTCACCTTCGGCTCGGGTACGGCGAAACCCGCACAGTCGAGGATGTTGCCATCCGCAAGGCCGGTGACCGGGCTGTTCGACCCGAAAAAACGGATCGTCAACGAGTCGCTGCCGTTCAGGCCGCTGGCACCGCCCGGCTTCGAGTTGTTGCTTCCGACGACATTGGGACCGTCGAGGCTGTACGAATCGAGCGTCGTCGGCCACACCGTGTCGATCGCGTAATAGGCCGGCGGCGTCTCGCTGCCGCCGAAATTGGGATTGCCGAAGTTGGTGAAGCCGGCGATCCGCACGAGCCGATTGTTGAGTTCGAGCCCGAAGCGCGCCGTCTCCGCGAGTCGCGTGCTTTCATCCTGCGTGCGATACGTGCCGCGCGACGTGACGACCATCGACGTCGCGGCGAGCACCACCAGCGCGCCGAGGACCAACGCGATCATCAGCTCGGTGAGCGTCACGCCGCGCTGGCGGGCGATGGAAAGGCGAAGCGGCGTCGGCATGCGGTTCAGTACGGCTGGATGGTCACGACCAGATATCGCGTCGTGACGGACTGCAACCCGCCCGTGCGGGTCGCCGCATCGCGCGCGTTGTTGTTCTTCTCGTCCCACTTCAGCTTGACGACGAGCGGCGACGTGGTCGCGTTGTCGCACGCCGGATAGAAGCTGTCGGCGAGTTTCGTGGAGTCCCGGCAGATCACCGCATCGCCGTTCGGCAACCCGTTCGGGCCCTGCAGCTTCCGGCGCCACTCATACAGGTCGTTCGACGCCATGTCGCCCGCCGCAAAGGAGCAACCGGTCGTCCAGCAGGTCGCGACCGGCGCCGAGGTCGTTCCCTTGAAGATCGCTTCCTGGCCGGGATTGGCCCGCATCAGGTC
This sequence comes from uncultured Burkholderiaceae bacterium, assembly GCA_964242935.1. Taxonomy (GTDB): domain Bacteria; phylum Pseudomonadota; class Gammaproteobacteria; order Burkholderiales; family Burkholderiaceae_D; genus CAHJXF01. Next base: position 6,068 of record CAXTDA010000057.1, read on the forward strand.
GCTGACCTCGTAGGCCAGCGCCGACGCGGTCGACCGCAGCCCGGACTGCTTGCTGTCGCGGATCGCCGTCAGCGTCATCGCCGCGGCGCCGAGCACGCCGAGGACGAGGACGATCAGCGCCACCATCACTTCGATCAGCGTGAACCCCGCCTGGCGCGGACGATCGGACGACCCCGCTCGACCGCCGCGGGTCGGCACAGGGTGAATGCTCGGGACCGGTAAGTTTTTCACCCCGGTATTTTCGCGGGGCCGGCGCGATCGCGGCTCGCCAAGCATCGGCAGCCAACCGCCATTCATCGCCCGCGCTTGCGGTCGGACGGCCGCGTCAGGTCTTCGTCGGCTTCCGATCGGTCCTCGCCCGCGGCCGCGACGCGACTTCGCGGATCACGTCGGCGAACGCGTCGACGTCCTCGAAGTTGCGGTAGACCGAAGCGAAGCGGATGTAGGCGATCTTGTCGATCTTCCTCAGTTCGCGCATCACGAGCTCGCCGATGCGGTCGCTCGGGACTTCCTTGTCGCCGGACGACATCAGCTTGTCCTCGATGCGCTCGATCGCCGCATCGATCGCCTCGGCGCTGACCGGTCGCTTGCGGAGCGCGAGGTGGAGGCTGAACGACAGCTTGTCGCGGTCAAACTCGGCGCGGCTGCCGTTCTTCTTGACGACCACCGGCAAGGCGATCTCCGGACGCTCGTAGGTCGTGAAGCGGCGGTCGCACGACTCGCAGCGACGACGACGACGAATCGAGTCGCCGTCCTCGGAGATGCGCGTGTCGAGCACCTGCGTGCTGACCGCCGCGCAATACGGACAGTGCACGTCCTAACCGTAGACCGGGAAGCGCGCCGTCAGCGCGGCCACCTTCCCGCGGGCCTCCGCGATCGCCTTCGGGTCGAGCGGCGCGTCGAGGACGTCGGCGATCAGGTGGCCGACCTGCTCGGCCTCGCCGACGCCGAACCCGCGCGTCGTCATTGCCGGGCTGCCCAGACGGATGCCGCTCGTGACGAACGGCTTCTCCGGATCGTTCGGGATGGCATTCTTGTTGACTGTCAGGTGCGCGTCGCCGAGCACCGTCTCCGCATCCTTGCCGGTGATCTTCTTGGCCCGCAGGTCGACCAGCATCACGTGGCTCTCGGTGCGGCCCGAGACGATCCGGAGGCCGCGCGCGATCAGCGTCTTCGCGAGCACGTCGGCATTCGCCACGACCTGCTGCTGGTACGCCCGGAACGCCGGTTCGGCGGCCTCCTTCAGCGCCACGGCCTTGCCGGCGATCACGTGCATCAGCGGGCCGCCCTGGATCCCGGGGAAGATCGCCGAATTGATCGCCTTCGCATATTGGTCCTTCATGAGGATGATGCCGCCGCGCGGCCCGCGCAGGCTCTTGTGGGTCGTGGTGGTGACGACGTCGGCGTGCGGCACCGGGTTCGGGTACACGCCGGCCGCGACCAGGCCCGCGTAATGGGCCATGTCGACCATGAAGATCGCGCCGACTTCCTTCGCGACGCGACCCATGCGCTCGAAGTCGATCCGCAGGCTGTACGCCGACGCGCCGGCGAGGATCAGCTTGGGCTTCTGCTCGTGCGCGAGCCGCTCGACCTGTTCGTAGTCGATCGCCTCGTCGGCGTCGAGCCCGTAGCTGACCGGCTTGAACCACTTGCCGCTCATGTTGAGCGCCATCCCGTGCGTCAGGTGGCCGCCTTCGGCGAGGCTCATGCCGAGGAACGTGTCGCCCGGATTCAGCAGCGCGAAGAACACGGCCTGGTTCGCCTGCGATCCCGAGTTCGGCTGCACGTTCGCGGCGTCGGCGCCGAACAGCGCCTTCGCGCGGTCGATCGCGAGCGTCTCGACGACGTCGACGAACTCGCAGCCGCCGTAGTAGCGCTTGCCCGGATAGCCCTCGGCGTACTTGTTGGTGAGCTGGCTCCCCTGCGCCTCCATCACGGCCGGGCTCGTGTAGTTCTCCGACGCGATCAACTCGATGTGGTCTTCCTGGCGCCGGTTCTCGTCCTGGATCGCCGCCCAGACTGCCGGGTCGACTTCCGCGATGCGGCGGGCGTCTGTGAAACCGTGTCGATCCATTTCGGCCATGATGCGTTTCCTCGCGCGGCGCCGGTGCACCGACCTGTTCGTTGTGGAACGGCGATTATCGCCCGGTCGGCACGAATCCTGCCGAACGCCTCCGGCGCGAGGCGCCACGCCGTCCGATCGATCTGCGAGAATCGCCGACCTTCCTTCCCCCCGAGGTCTGCATGATCGTCTTCGTCACCGGCGCCACCGCGGGCTTCGGCGCGGCCATCGCCCGACGCTTCGTCCGCGAGGGTCATCGCGTCGTGGCCGCCGGTCGTCGAGCCGATCGCCTCGACGCGCTCGCGGCCGAACTCGGCGACGCGCTGTTGCCGTTCCCGCTCGACGTCACCGACCGCGACGCCACCGCGGCCGTCGCCGATGCGCTGCCGCCCGGCTACGCCGCGGTCGACGTGCTCGTCAACAACGCCGGGCTCGCGCTCGGCCTCGAGCCGGCGCAGCGTGCCGGGCTCGACGACTGGGAGACGATGATCGAGACGAACGTCAAGGGTCTGGTGCGGATGACGCACGCGCTCCTGCCCGGGATGGTCGAACGCGGCCGCGGGCACATCGTCAACCTCGGCTCCGTGGCCGGCCAGTTTCCGTATCCCGGCGGCAACGTCTACGGCGCGACGAAGGCGTTCGTCGACCATTTCACGCTCAACCTGAAGGCGGACCTGCTCGGCACGCCGGTCCGCGTCACGAACATCGAACCGGGACTCTGCGGCGGCACCGAGTTTTCGAACGTGCGCTTCAAGGGGGACGATGCGAAGGCCGCGACGATCTACGACGGCACGCAACCGCTGATGCCGGACGACATCGCCGACGCGATCTGGTGGGTCGCGTCGCGCCCCGCCCACATCAACATCAACAGCATCCAGTTGATGCCGCTCTGCCAGGCGCCCGGCCCGATGGCGATCCGGCGCGAATAATGCGCGTCAAGTCGGACCAGTAGCCTTTTGCGCTTGGCAATCTGGAATCTGGCTTCTTCCGCGACGATCTGTGACAATTCCGGGCCGTTTACGACAACGATGGGAATGACGGACCTCGGCGCTGGCCAGGTGCGAGCGAACTGACACCGGGTCCACAAATGTGCGGAATCGCCGGCTCGCTGGGGCTCTCCCCGGTCGACCCTTCCCCCATCTTCCCGAAGGTCCAGCGGATGATCGCGGCCCTCGAGCATCGCGGGCCCGACGACGCCGGCGCCTGGGCCGACGAGGGGGCGGCGATCGGTCTCGGCAATCGCCGTCTCGCGATCGTCGACATCACGGCCGCCGGCCACCAGCCGATGCATTCGCCGACCGGCCGCTTCGTCGTCACGCTCAACGGCGAGATCTACAACCATGCGGCGCTCGCCGCGACGCTCGAGGCGACCGGCAAGGCGCCGGCGTGGCGCGGCTCGTCCGACACCGAACGGCTGCTGGCCTGCCTCGATGCGTGGGGAATCGCCGCGACGATCGACGCCTGCGTGGGGATGTTCGCCATCGCGATCTGGGATCGCGCGGAGCGCCGGCTCACGCTGGTCCGCGACCGGATCGGCGAGAAGCCGCTGTATTACGCCCGCTTCCCGGGCCTCTGGCTGTTCGGCTCCGAGATGAAGGCGCTGACCGCGCATCCGCGCTTCAGCCGGTCGATCGACCCGCGGGCGCTCGCGACCTACATGTCGCTCGGCTACGTGCCCGCGCCCGACAGCATCTTCAACCACGTCCGCAAGGTGATGGCCGGCAGCGTCGTCACGCTCGAGGCCGGAAGCGACCGGGCGGTCGAACGCCCGTACTGGTCGATGGCGACCGAGGCGCGGCGACCGAAGCGGGTGCATGCGAACGAGGCCGAGGCCGTTGACGAGCTCGAACGCCTGATGCGTCAGTCCGTCGCCGGACAGATGATCGCGGATCGGCCGCTCGGCGCGCTGCTGTCGGGCGGCGTCGACTCGTCGAGCGTCGTCGCGATGATGTGCGCGGAGCGCGCGTCGTCGATCAAGACGTTCAGCATCGGTTTCCAGCAGAGCTCGTTCAACGAGGCGCAGTTCGCCGCGCGCGTCGCCGCCCATTTCGCGACCGACCACACGGAGCTCTACGTCAACTCGAACGACGTCCGCGACACGATCCCGCTGCTGCCGACGATCTACGACGAGCCGTTCGCGGACATCTCGCAGATCCCGACCTATCTCGTGTCGCGGCTCGCGAGCCATTCGGTTACCGTCGCACTGACCGGCGACGGCGGCGACGAATTGTTCGGCGGCTACCCGCGCTACGGGATGGGGGCGCGCCTCTGGCCGGCGATGCGGCGCGTCCCGCGCGCGTGGCGTCCGTCGGTCGGTCGGCTGCTCGCCAGCGTCCCGGGCGCGGTCGACCATGCGTTCGCGTGGGCCTTCCCGCACGACGAGGTCTCCGGCATCCGCGGGCTCCGGCCGGCGCAGAAGCTCGGCAAGCTCGGCCGGGCCTTTCGCAGCCCCGACCTGGAGGCGTTGTACTGGCAGCTGCTCGCGCCGTGGGCCGAGCCGCACCTTCTGAAGCATCCGTCGCCGAAGTCGCCGTTCCCGCGCGACGGCGACTTTCCGCCGGTCCGGTCGGTCGAGGAGAACTTCATGCTCCGCGACCTCGTCGGCTACCTGCCCGACGACATCCTCGCGAAGATCGACCGGGCGTCGATGGCGGTCAGCCTCGAGTCGCGCGCGCCGCTGCTCGACCATCGCATCGTCGAATTCGCTTTGCAGTTGCCGCTCGACCTCAAGTTCCGGCGCGGCGTCAGCAAGTGGCTGCTGCGCCAGGTCCTCTACCGGCACATTCCGCAGGACCTCGTCGACCGGCCGAAGATGGGCTTCAACATCCCGATCGCGTCGTGGCTGCGCGGGCCGCTGAAGCCTTGGGCCCACGACCTGATCGCATCGGCGCGCGGCGACGCGGCGCAGATGCTCGACCTGCGGGCGCTTCGTCGCCTGCTCGAGCGGCACGCATCGGGCGTCGGCGACTGGCACCAGCCGCTCTGGACCGCGCTGATGTTTCTCAACTGGGCGCAGGGCCTCGACCAGCCCATGGCGAGCCCGGCCGTCGCCGGCGCGGCGGTATCCGACGGGATCGGCGGGCGGCTGCAGGTCCCGCTCTGCGCGTGACCGTCAGAGATTCCGTGGCCCGAACGCACCCGGCAGCAACTCGTCGATCGACCACCGCCGTCGACCCTTGCCGTCGCAGCAGCTGACGACGGCGGCGGCCGGTCCGAATTCATAGATCACCTGGCGGCACGCGCCGCACGGCGACACCGGTTCGCCGGTCGGCGTGTGGATCGCGACCGCGACGATCTCGCGGACGCCGGCGAACACCGCGGCGAAGACGGCGTTGCGTTCCGCGCACGACGTCAGGCCGTACGACGCGTTCTCGATGTTGGCCGCCGTGAACACCCGACCGTCGTCGGCGAGCACGGCCGCCCCGACGTGGAAGCGGCTGTACGGCGCGTACGCCTTTCCGCTCGCGCCGCGGGCGGCCTCGAGCAGCGCGTCGAAGCATGCGGGGTCCGGGTCGGGCGGCGTTGCGGAAGGCTTCATCTATGATGCGGCGCGTTGACGGTCTCGCTCGCACGTCGGCAGCCGAACGAAACCCGGGTGGACGACTGAAGCGAACGACGGAAGCGAACGACGGATGCGCACGATTATGGCGGACGCTGTTGGCTGACACCGCGCGCAGTGCTTGCGGGATCGTCGGCCTGCTCGTGATCGCATGGCTGCTGTCGATGAACCGGCGGGCGATCCGTCCTCGCGTCGTCGCCGCGGCGCTCGCGACGCAGGTCGCCATCGGCGCGCTGATCCTCTTCGTGCCGATCGGAAAGACGGTGCTCGCGGCGGTCGCGATCGGCGTCAACCACGTCCTCTCGTACGGCAACAAGGGCATCGAGTTCATGTTCTCCGGGCTCGTGTCGCCGAAGATGTTCGAAGTCTTCGGCGGCCTCGGCTTCGTGTTCGCGCTGCGCGTGCTGCCGGCGATCATCTTCGTCACCGCGCTCATCTCCGTGCTGTATTACGTCGGCGTGATGCGCTGGGTCGTGAAGGCGCTCGGGACGCTGTTCCAGAAGCTGATCGGCGTCTCAAAGATCGAGTCCTTCTCCGCGGTCGCGACGATCTTCCTCGGGCAGAGCGAGATGCCGGCGGCCGTCAAGCCGTTCGTCGGGCAGCTGCGCGGCCCCCAGCTGTTCGCGATCATGGCGAGCGGCATGGCCTCGGTCGCCGGGTCGGTCCTCGCCGGCTACGCCGGGCTCGGCGTGCGCCTCGACTACCTGATCGCGGCCTCGTTCATGGCGGTCCCGGGCGGCCTTCTGTTCGCGAAGATGATCTGCCCGTCGACCGAGCCGTCCGCGATCGCGTTCGAGCATCTCGAATTCGAGGAGGTGCGGCCGGCCAACGTGATGGACGCGGCGGCCGGCGGCGCGACGGTGGGCCTGAAGATCGCCGTCAGCGTCGGCGCGATGGTGCTCGCGTTCGTCGGCCTGATCGCGCTGCTGAACGGGGTCGTCGGCGGCGTGATGGGGCTGTTCGGCTATCCGCAGTGGAATCTCGAAGCGATCATGGGCGCGCTGTTCTCGCCGGTCGCATGGATGATCGGCGTGCCGTGGGAATCGGCCGGCATCGCCGGCAACCTGCTCGGGCAGAAGCTGATCCTGAACGAGTTCGTCGCGTACATCGGCCTCGCGCCGTACCTGAAAGACGCGGCGGCGGTCGCGGCGGCGGGTCTGATGCCGCTCGACCCGAAGACGCTCGCGATCCTGTCGTTCGCGCTCTGCGGCTTCGCGAACTTCTCGTCGATCGCGATCCTCGCGGGCGGTTTCGGCGCAATTTATCCGCCGATGCGCTCCGAGGTGGCGCGCTACGGCCTGCGCGTCGTCGCGGCCGGCACGCTGTCGAACCTGATGAGCGCGACGATCGCAGGGCTGTTCATCGGGTTGGGATGAAAGAACCAGGGGAGCCCGTTCATGACGCCTTTCTACGACACCATCACCGGCACCCGCAGCGTCGGGGCGGCCGGCCGTGTGTGCGCGATGCGCATCAGCGTGGGCGACGTGCTCGGCTGCCTGGCCCAGGGGCAGACGGTCGATTAGCTGCGGCGCATCCTGAGTCGGGCGCGGCGGCACCCACGGGCGGGAGTCGCGATGCACGGCGGGACGCGACTGATCAACGGCATCGAACGCGGCCGGGCGGCGGTGCAAGATCGGGCGACGCCCGATTCCTTACACGCGAACCCGCCTCGAGTCATTGAAGCGCGTCCGTGGCTTCGCCCACCTGCGCCCCCGATGACCCACCTCGTGTTCGGACCGCCTCTCGCGACGGTCGAAAAGACTTCGCGCCGTTCATCGTTCCCCGCACGGTGCTCCAGCCCCGTCGACACCCTTCTCCGCTACATTCGCTTCGCCGCGTCGCTGCTGATGGCGACGCTCGTTCTCGGCGCCTGCGGCGGCGGCGCCGACGGATCGGCTGCGGCCCCGTCCGCCGCGACGGAACGCGAAACCATCCGGGCGGTCGGCGGCGGCGCGGTCACCGCGCAGTACGTGCGTCTCGAGGCGACCTCCGAAGTCAACGGCAATCCGTGGGCGTCGATCGCCGAGTTCAACGTCGTCGACGGCAACG
>CAXTDA010000058.1:0-13681 GCA_964242935.1 uncultured Burkholderiaceae bacterium
TCCGGTTGTTCGGCATGCCGCCGACCGAGATGCCGCCGAAGCCGACGCCGTGGTAACCCCGTTCGCGCCCGATCAGCCGCGTGCGGGTGCCGTCGCCGCGCACGCGGTGGTACGCGATCGCCATCTTCAACGCCGTGTCGACGCCTTCGGAGCCGGAGTTCGTGTAGAACACCTGCGAGAACCGGTTTCCGGCGCACGCGACGAGCCGCTCGGCGAGTTCGAAGGCCGCCGGATGGCCCATCTGGAACGTCGGCGCGAAGTCGAGCGTCTCGGCGGCCTCGCGGATCGCGGCGACGATGCGCGGCTGCGCGTGACCCGCATTGACGCACCACAGCCCCGCGGTCCCGTCCAGGATTTCCCGATCGTCATCGGTCTGGTAGAACACCCCTTTGGCCGAGACCAGCATGCGGGGATGCTGCTTGAAGTTGCGGTTCGCGGTGAACGGCATCCACCAGGCTGAGAGTCGACGATGATCGTATGGCATGGTGAACCTCAAGTTGGGAAGCAAGTTGTCGAAGACGGGGAGGACGGCCGCCTTCGGGCGCCCCGGCGGCGGCATCCGACCGTGTGCTAGCATTGTTTGACACTCTGCCCGTCACGCCGCGCTCATTCGGTAGCCTATCGATCCAACGGGAAGTCGCGCGGCATCGTTTCTTGCGGAGCATCCTCAGATGAGTTGGCGTCCCAATTCGGACACACCGGGTGAAGCGTCACCCGTGGAAGAGCTCGGGGGTCGCACGATCGTCGGCGTGCCTTACGAAACGTCCCGGCCGTTGACGTCGCTGATCGTCAACAAGTCCGAGTCGGAAGGTACCAGCGAACTGGCCCTGAACCAGACGCTATTCAAGGTCCGTCTCGCCGACAACGACGGGCGCCGCAACACCGCGAGCATGCTGGTCAAGCGGATGTATGCTTGGCGCGGCTACAAGATCGCCTGGCACACCAAGCACCAGCCGAACCGCATCACGTTGGTCGCCTCGCACGGCACCGACACGATGGCGACGATGACGATCGGCTTCGATGCGCAGGGCGGACTGCTGGTCGACGAACTGTATCGCGTCGAGGTCGACGGGCTGCGCGGGGCCGGCGGCCGGGTATGCGAATTCACGAAGCTCGCCGTTGATGGCGCGATCCGGTCCAAGCGGGTACTCGCGACCCTGTTCCACATCGCCTACATCTATTCGCACCGCATCAACGGATTCACCGACCTGCTGTTCGAGGTCAATCCGCGGCACGGGAGGTTCTACGAGCAGTTGCTCGGTTGCCAGCCGTTCGGACCGGAACGCATGAATCCGCGCGTCAATGCGCCGAGCATCCTGCTCCACCTGAAGGCGTCCCATGTGACCGAACAGATCAAGCTGTTCGGCGGTCATCCGGAGATGGCCCGGGGCGAGAAGTCCCTGTTCCCGTATTTCTTCAGCGAGTCGGAGGAGCGCGGGATCATGAAGCGACTGGTCGAACTCACCTGAGCAAGACGGACCAGCGAAGTCGATTGCCGGTGCGACCCTCCGCAATGACGCCTTCGTTCTCGTACGACGAGGCGTTCTCGCGGAACATCGGCTGGGTCACGCCCGGCGAGCAACAGGTGCTCCGAGGCAAGCGCATCGCGATCGCCGGTCTGGGCGGCGTCGGGGGAAGCCACCTGCTGACGTTGACGCGGCTCGGCATCGGTGCGTTTCGCATCGCCGACTTCGATCGCTTCGCGCTGGCCAACTTCAATCGGCAGGCCGGCGCGACCTTGCGATCGCTCGATGAACCGAAGCTCGACGTCCTCGCGTCGATGGCGCTCGAGATCAACCCGGAACTCGACATCGATCGCTTTCCGTCCGGCGTGACTGACGACCGGATCGACGCGTTCCTGCAAGGCGTCGATCTGTATGTCGACGGCCTCGATTACTTCGCGCTCGAGATTCGCCGCAAGGTCTTCGCGCGCTGCACCGAACTGCGGATCCCCGCGGTGACGGCGGCGCCGCTCGGGATGGGGGCGGCGCTGGTCAATTTCCTGCCGGGCCGGATGAGCTTCGAAGAATACTTCCGGCTCGAGGGCCAATCCCCGCAGGAGCAGGCGATCCGCTTCCTGATGGGTCTCGCGCCGCGGCTGTTGCAGGTGCCTTACCTGGTCGAGAGGGCGCGCGTCGATCTGAGCAACAAGACCGGTCCATCGACCGGCATGGCATGCCAGCTCTGCGCCGGTTTCGCGGCGACGGAATCGCTCAAGATCCTGCTCGGCCGCGGCCCGGTGCTGCATGCGCCGCACAGCGTCCAGTTCGATGCCTACCGTTATCGCTTCGTCCGCAACTGGCGACCCGGCGGCAACAACAATCCCATCCAGCGACTGGCGTTGGCCTACGTGCGCCGTCAGGTGCGCTTGCAGGACCGTCGGGCGTCGGAGGGCAAGGCACCCCGGTGATCGTCGGCCGGCGGCCGGCAGCGACCCGGTCAGAAGCTCTTGCGCACCTCGACGTAGACCCGGTCCTGCTTGTCGTACTGACCGAAGAGGCCGGTCGCATGGCCGCCGAAGATGTCGGCGCCCGCGACGGCGCGCCAGTTCTTGTCCACGTTCCAGACCAGCTTCGGACGCAGCAGCCAGTCGTTCCGGTTCAGGCTGTGGATCAGCAGGATCTGCGGTTCGAAGCGCCGATTCCACTTTCCCGACCAGAACAGCGTCACGCCGCTCTCGACCTTGCTCGGGATGATGTCCGGGTCGTGGTTCGTGAACACGCGCTGGAAGAACTGCGCGTTCACGCGCGCCTCGTTCGCGAGCGGAAATTCGAGGCTGAAGATGTAATCGAAGTAGTTCTGGCCGACCACGCCGTCGCCGTCGGCGAGACGGGTCACGTTGAAGTTCTGCCCCACCGTGTAGACCCCTTCGGCCTTGAACAGGAAGTCGTCGAAGTCCTTCGAAATCGTCGTCCCGTACTGCGTGATCATCTCGTGGCGCGGGGTGTAGACGAACGCGGAACCCTGCGGTGACTGGACGACCTGCCGGAAGAAGGTCGGCGACGCGTCCACGCTGCGATAGCCGAACGCGGCGACGTCCCAGCCGCCGCGCAGGATCGATCCGCGCAGTCCGAAGTTCGACCGCGAGCCGTCTTCGTCCGGCTTGACCTCGTTGTTCACGACGTAGCCGTAGCCGGGAGGCGGCGCCGGGGGATAGGGGAAGAAGTCGCTTCCCGGCCGGCCGATCTTGTTGACGCTCGGGAACGGGATGAAGACGGCCTCGAGGTGCACGTCGTTCTTGAAGAACTCGGCGCGCGCGGCCCATTGCGGAATCCGCAGCAGGTCGAAGTCCATGACGACCGTCTCTCGCAGATCCTTGGCAGAAACGACGTCGGCCACGAACAGGCCGACCACCTCGCCCCAGATGATCTGCTGACGCCCGATCCGGAAATCGAACTCGCCGGCGCCGATATCGACGTACGTCTCGCGGAACGCGGCGTTGAAGCGCTGATCGTCCCTGACCTGGCTCGGGTAGAACGACGGCCGGATGTCGTAGACCGCGTTGTAGTCGACGCGTCCGCTGACCTTCCACTTGACCTCCGGGGCGAGGCTTCCCTGCGCGCCCAGTTCCAGCCGGTTGATCAGCTTCGACCAATGCGCGGGATGCGGGACGGTGTAGGCCGCCTCGAACTGGTCGAACCCGAAGAAGCGCGTCGCTGGCGCCGTCGGCTCCTCGAGGTTGTCGTCGGCGAGGAGCGCGTCGATCGGGCTCTTGCCCTTCGGCGTCTTCGACCCATCGTTCGTCGGCGGCTCGGTGGTCTGCGCGAACGCGCCGTGCAGACCCGCGCACAGGACGGCGACGAGCACGATCGACAGAGACCGGCGAATCGCCGCGAGGAAGGTCTTCAGCATCGCTTCGGAACGATCACTTGGCTTCCTTCAGCTCGAGTCACTTCACGTCGAAAACGCGGTCCGGGTCGTTCGCATACAGCCACGTGCGGTCGATCCGGATGCCGAGCCGCTTGATCGCGCCGTCTTCGATGCGGATCAGCCGATCCGCCATGTTGATGACCTTTTGGTCGTGGGTCGAGAAAATGAAAGTCGTTTTCGTCGAAGTGTTGATTTTTTTCATCAGGCGCAGGATGCCGTCGCCCGTCTTGTGGTCGAGGTTGGCCGTCGGCTCGTCGGCGAGGATGATCCGCGGATGGATCGCCAGCGCGCGGGCGATGGCGACGCGTTGACGCTGGCCGCCGCTCAGCTGGTTCGGACGGTGCTTCGCGTACTTCCGGATGCCGACGACGCCGAGGTAGTGGTCCACGCGTTCGCGCCGCTCGGTCGCCTTGAGCGACTTGTTCTGCAGCAGCGGGTATTCGACGTTCTCCGCCGCGGAAAGAACCGGCAGCAGATTGAACGTCTGGAAGACGAAGCCGATGGTCTGGCCGCGGAGGTCGGCGAGCTGGTCGGAGCTCTTGTCGCCGACGTCGATGCCGTCGATGAAGATCTTGCCGGTCGTCGGGTTGTCGATGCAGCCGATCAGGTTGAGCAACGTCGTCTTGCCGCTGCCGGAAGGGCCCGCGATCGCGAGGAACACCCCCTCCTGGATCGTCAACGTCACGTCCTTCAGCGCCTCGACCGTCTGCCTGCCGAGCTGATAGGACTTCGTGACGTTCTCGAGGCGGATCAGTTCCATGTCTCGATGGGCGGGTCGGTGGGCCGCTGCATGCCGTCCGGGCACCGTCGGCCCCCGTTGATCGCTTCGACTTGCGCTCGTCGAGGACAGAAGCGACCATGCAGCGCGCCATCCGGCAAATCATAACAAGCACGTATCCGGCCCCTCGATCGGGGTCGGATCCGGTACATCACTCGTTGCATCACTCGCGTTCCATGGACTTTCGCTTCGGCCGTTCGCGACACGCGAGCACCGCCCTCCTGTTCGTCACCTCGCTGGCCTGCATGCCGCCGTGCGCGACCGCGGCCGACGAGCCGGACCCGAAGGCGATCGTCGACGCATCCGACCAGATCCGTTTCCCGCGCGGCGGCTTCCAGGTCGACGTGCAGATCGCGTCGATGGCGCCGGACAAGGAAAGCGACATCCGGAAATACCGAATCCTCTCGAAGGGCAACGAGAACACGATCGTCATCACGACGGAGCCCGCGTCCGACAACGGCCAGATCCTGCTGATGAAGAACCGCGACCTGTGGATCTTCCTGCCGGACATCTCGCAACCGGTGCGCCTGTCGCTCAGCCAGCGCCTGACCGGCGAGGTCGCGAACGGCGACCTGGCCCGTGCCAACTTCGGCGGCGACTACACGCCGAAGATCGTTCGCAGCGAGACGATCGACGGCGAGGTCTACAGCGTGCTGGAACTCGAAGCGGTCGACCGCGGCGTCACCTATCACCGCGTGATGTACTGGCTTCGGCGTTCCGACGCTCGGCCGTTCAAGGCCGAGTTCTACAGCCTGTCGGACCGCCTCCTGAAGACCTGCTACTACGAGAACTACCAGAAGATGGCCGGTCAGATGCGACCCACGCGGCTGGTGATGGAAGACGCGCTGAAGAAGAACGAGAAGTCGGTCCTCGAGTACAGCAACATGCGGCTGAAGGAATTGCCGGACAAGATGTTCACGAAGGAATACCTGAAGAAGATCGACTGACTGCATCAATTCATCCGCAGGGCGTCGACCACCGGAATGCGCGAGATGCGACGCGCCGGCAGCAACGCCGTCAACGGGGTCGCGAGCGACCCCACGGCGAAGGCCGTCGCGACGAGGGCCACGTCGAGATGGACGCCGGCGAAGTAGCCGCCGTTCGAGTTCGGCGGCGGCGGCATCGGAATCTTCAGGACGTTCACGACCCACGCCAGGATGACCGCGAGGACCACGCCGAACAGGCTGCCCAGCACGCCCATGAGGACGTTCTCCAGCAGCACCTGACCGAAGAGCGATGCCCTCCGCGTACCGATCGCGAGCAAGGTGCCGAACTCGCCCGTCCGCTCGAAGATCGTCATGTTCACGCTGTTGGCGACGCTGAGCAGGACGGACAGCAGGATGATGGTCTGGAGAAAGGCGAATTGCCGCTTGAACAGGGCCGACGTCTGCTCGTAGAAGTCCGCGAGCTGAAGCCACGTCTTGACCTCGAATCCGTCCGCGGCGAGGCGCGCCCGCAAGGCGGCCGCGACCCGCTCCGTGGACTCGGTCGACTTGAGCTCGACGACGATCGCGTTGACGGCCTTCGACGAAAGCAGCTCCTGCGCGTCGGACAAGCCGATCCGGATCGCTCGCGCGTCGTAGTCCTTCGATGCCGTCCGGAAGACGCCGACGACCTTGAACTCCAGGTTGTTCAACGCGCCTTCCTCGGTGTTGAGCAACAGGTTCACGGTGTCGCCCGGCCCGACCCGGGCCCCGGACGCGACGCCTTCTCCGATCATCACGCCGAAGTGATCGCCGCCTTCGAGCTTCCGGCCTTCGATCGTCTGGATCTGCGTACCCAGCTCGGCCTCCTTGGCCGCGTCGATCCCCTCGCCGAGGACGGCCAGATCGCTCTTCCCGTTGTTGAGCACGCCGGCGAAGCTGAGCCGCGACATCGACCTGCGCGTCTCCGCCAGCGCGTCGACGGTGGCACGGACGGCCTCGGGCTCCTTGATCAGGTACTGGAACGGGCTGCGCTTTCCTTGCGCGAAGTAGCCTTCCTTGTAGATCTGCAGATGCCCCACCTGGGCATGGATGGTCGACTCGCGCAGCTGTTTCAGGACGTCGTCGACGAAGCCGCCGCTCAGAATCAGCCCCGCGACGCCCGCCGCGATCGACGACAGCGTCAGCGCGGTCCGGCCCTTCTGGCGAAAGACGCTGCGAAAGGCGACGCGCCAGATGTTCGACGCAAGCAGTGTCCTCATGGCCAACGGGAGAGCCCGACGATCGCAGACCACCGTGCACGAGGGTTCATCGGTTGAATCGCAACGCGTCGACGACGATCAACCGGGACGCTTTCCGCGCGGGATAGACGGCGGCGATCAGCGTCGTGCCGAGCGCGACGGCGAAACCGGCGAGCAGGTTGGCGGACGTGACCATCACCCCGCCGAGGTAGTCGGCCGTCCGGCCCGGAGGCGGCGGCATCGGAATGCCGATCGCCGTGATGATCTTCGCGATGACGATCGCGAGCACGACACCCGCCAGTCCGCCGAGGATGCCGAGATAGAACCCTTCGGTCATGAACAACGCGACGACGTCGCGTCGGCGGCTGCCGAGCGCCATCAGGGTGCCGATCTCGCCGGTGCGCTCGAGCACGTTCATGACCAACATGTTGGTGACGCCGAGGATGACGATGACCGCCATCAGGACGCGGATGACGCCCATCTCCCCGTTCATGAACGTGACGGTCTTGGTGTAGACGTCCGCGAGATCGATCCAGCGAACCACGTCGAACCGTTTCGGATCGAGACGGTCCTTCAGCTCGGCCGCGACGCCGTCGACGTTGGCCACGCTGTCCAGCGACAGGATCCACGCATGGGCGCCGGTCGTGCGCAGCAACCGTCGGGCCGCGCCGATCGAGACGCGAATCGCCACCTCGTCGAATCCGCGCACCTGCGTCGTGAAGATGCCGCGCACGGTCGACTCGATCGCGTTGACGCTTCCGCTCCCGGTCGTGACCAGGATCACGACGCGGTCTCCCGTGTGCAGGTCGAAGTTGGCGGCGAGGCCCTGCCCGACGACGACCTCGTCGCTGTCGCTGCCGGTCAGATTGCTGCCGGAAAGGAACGTCAGGTTGCGGCTTACAATCTCCTCCTTCGCCGGCTCGACCCCGACGCCGACGAACGAAAGCGTCGAATCGCGAAAGCTCATCAATCCGCTGAAGTTCAGTCGCGTCCCCAGCGCAGCCACATGGGCTGTCGACTCGATGGCACGGCGTTCCGGTGCCTTGTCGGCCAGCAGGTAGCTGAACGGGTCGGCGACCCCGTGCTCGAAGTAGGCCTTGCGCACGACCTGGATATGGCCGAGTCCCGCTTCGATCGTCAGGTCCCGAAGGTCGGCGAAGACCTGCTGGACGAAACCCGCGGCCACCACGAGGACGATGGTCGAGAAGGCGATCGCGCCCAGCGTCACGATCGAACGCACGCGATGCCGAAAGAGATTGCGGAGCGCCAGACGATTCACGGGCGGTCTTGCCCGCGACCGATGGACGCGGGATGAGCGCGATCGCCGGCCACCCGTTCGAACCGTCGCGAAGCGCCGTTCGCGATCTGCTCGGCGCGGGACTTCTCGCGCCGTCGGCGGACAACCAGCACCACGTCCGTTTCGCCGTGCGGGCGGACGGCATCGCGCTTCGCGCCGATCCGGCGTTCCTGCAATGCGACGTCGTGCATCGCCGCCTTCTGATCCTGCTTTCGTTCGGGGCCGTCGTCGAGAACATCCGGCTGAAACTCACGGAGCAGGGCTGCTCGTTCACCCCGAAGTGGTTCCCCGACCCTTCGGATCCCTCGCTGCTGATCGACCTCCGCTGGTCGCAGCTGGAATCCGGACAGGATGCCGATGTCCTGGCCCGCTTCATCGAGCAGCGGCATACCAATCGGCGTTTCTTCAAGGGCCCGCGTCTTGCGATGGCCGAAGCAGCGACGATCGAAGCGGCGGCGAGCCGCTCGTCCGGGACGGATCTCCGCTGGTGCGACACGCCCGACCGGCGGCGGACGCTGGTCCGCATGATGCGACGCGCCGAGACCGCCCGATTCAGAAGCCCGTTCCTGCATCGGGAGTTGTTCGAGTCGATCGCGTTCGAGGTCGGGTGGCGCAGCACGACCAGCGAGCGACTCGCGCCCGGCTCGCTGCAGGTGGAACGCGGAATGCGCATGCCGTTCGCGGCGATGCGCCACTGGCCGCTGATGCGCATCGGCATCGGCCTCGGGGCGCACCATGTCCTCGGCCTTCGAGCCGGCGACCTGCCCGCACGGACGGCACCGCACCTCGGCGTGATCGGCTCCACCCTGCCCGCCGACGCCGCCGCACTCGCGGTCGGCGCGGCGTTCCAGCGCGTCTGGCTCGCGGCGGAAAGCCTGGGACTGGCGCTGCAGCCGATGGTCGCTTCCGCGATCCTGACGAGCGACGTCGACCCGCGTCACGGCCTTCCTTCGGCCTTGCGGGCGACGCTCGACCAGGGGTGGCGAACGTTGATCGGGGAAGCGGCGCCGTTCGTGGTGTTTCGCCTCGGCCGGGCCGAGCGACCTGCCGTCAGATCGGGTCGCGGTGCCATCGAGCGGTATCTGGTCTGACGCGGGTTCGACCCGGCGACGTGGGTCAAAAGGCGTCCATCGACAGGCCGTTGAGACGGAAGAACAGCCGCATGTCGTCCAGATCGGCCCGGTAGCGTCGCGGCAACGCGCGCCGCATCGTCCCGAGCTGGTCTTTCATCGTCTGATCGAGCGCCTTCGAGTTCGTCTTGATCAGCGTCAGCATCGGGACCAGGAACGTCGAATACACCGTCGCCTCCTTCGGGAGCTTCGAGGCGGCCGCGGCCTTGAAGTCGGCCAGCTCGAACGCGGCGCGCAGCGAGCGCTCGTAGTCGAGCGAAAACAGGTGCGGCTGCGCCTTCGCGTTCATGTACGCGAAGAACAGGACCGACTTCAAGGAACGCAGCCGACCGAAGTCCGCGAGGTAGATCGCCCCCTGGGGCTTCAACACGCGGGCGATCGCCGCGAAGCAGGCTTCGAGGTGGTCGCGGGAGGGCAGGTGGTGCAGCGCCATCGTGCTGATCACGCCGTCGACGCTGCGATCGGGGATGAAATCGATCTTCGTGATGTCGCCCGCGGAAAAGCGCACGTTCGTCAGGCCGAGCGCATCGACATGCGCCCTCGCGCTGTCGAGCATCGTCGGCGAGAGATCGATTCCATGAAAACGGATGCCCGGATTCAGTTGGGCCACCTGGGCCAGCTGCGTCGCCGGTCCGCAAGCGAGATCCACGACTTCGCCGCAACCTTGGATGGTCGCGGAGATCGCGGCCGTGTGGAACAGATAGGAAGCGGACATCACGCCGTCGACGCGCCCCGCATGCGCATACGAGGCGACCTGATCGGCGCTTTCCATGACCAGGTCGGGTTCGGGCTCGCGCGGTCGAGGGTGCCTCGACAGCGTCTCGCGGAGGATCGTCGGCAGGAAGCTGAGCCGCGGCATGGAAAGGATCGACGGTGGGTTCGGATCGGCGCTATCGGTCGTAACGCTGCCTGCGCGATGCGTCGGCCACGATCCTAAAGCCTACGCGAGGAACTCGAAAAGCGAAAAGGGACGCGATCGCGTCCCTTTTCGATGGTCGTGCCGACGTCACAGGCCATGGGCGGCTCGACGGGAACCTTCACCCGAAGATCGCGCCCCGGCCACGCGCACCCCAAAAAAAACAGGGGCCGAAGCCCCTGTCGATGCCTTCACCCGCAACTTACTGCTTGCGGCGACGACGGGTGCTCAGGCCCAATCCGACGAGAGCGATTCCGAACAGCGCCACGGTGCTCGGCTCCGGAACCGCCTGGAAGCTCACCGCACCGACCGACTGGGTGATGGCCAAGCGGCCGGCACCGGGGCCAGTTGTCACGAGGCCGGAAAGCGAATTCCCCGTGTTGTTGAACGCGTTGAATGCCAACGGATAGAAAGGCACCGGTTGCGCAAAATATCCGACGCCTTCTCCGCTCAAGCACTGCGCGGCAGGACTCGTGATTCCATTGATCGTCGAGGTTCCGACGCCGTTGCAGATCGAGAACGAGGTGAGCGCGTTCTCGAATGCGCCGCCCTGCTGGTCGAAGCCCACGACGCTGTTCGACGCCGGGATCAACGAACCGAACGCGAGCAGCACATCGTCGGCGAAGCCGCCGCTACGCGTCGCCTCCGTGTTCGTCGTCGCATTCGGCCCCTGGAACGTCGTGTTGCCGGTCGTGTCCGCGTAGACGGTGAAGGAAAGGTTGATCAGGTCATAGACCGAACCGGCCGACCCTGGTCCGCCGGTCGACTTGGCGGCATCGTACTGGCTCGTGAAGTTGAACAACAGGTAGAGACCGTAGGTCCCGGCGATCGAGCTGGCGTTCAGGCCGAGCGCGCTGAGCGTGTTCTCGTTGAAGATGCTCGAGGCGCGCAGGAAACCGCTGTTGACCGTCGCCGTCGTGAAGCCGTTCGAGAAATTCACCAACTCGGCCGCGTTGCCGCTGAACTGGGTGCCCGTGTAGAACTGCGGACCCGAGTACGTGCCGCCGGCGATGGCGCCCTGATTGACGGTGAACGCCGGCGTGGCGAACGCCGAACCTACGGCCAACGACAGTGCCGCTCCGGCAACCAACGCGACCTTCTTGAAAACTGACTTATTCATGGATTGCTCCCGAGCATTTGAGGTGAGTACGCCAACCCTATAAGCATGGCGTGTGCCAGTTCCAAATTCTCTTTTATATTCAACGGCTTTTCAAGACAACGCACCCTCGCAAAATGCCTCATGTAAAGGAACTCGACACCCGCCCGTGTCCGATGGGCCGTGCTGGACTTGAACCAGCGACCAATGGATTATGAGTCCACTGCTCTGACCGACTGAGCTAACGGCCCGACGCGCGATCATCGCCGAAGCACGCCCCGGCGCCTACAACAAAAACGCGCCCGAGGGCGCGTTTTTGCGAACGGTCACGAACCTTCGAGGAACGACTTCAGCTTGTCGCTCCGGCTGGGATGCCGCAGCTTCCGCAGTGCCTTCGCCTCGATCTGGCGAATCCGCTCGCGGGTGACGTCGAACTGCTTGCCGACCTCTTCGAGCGTGTGGTCGGTGCTCATCTCGATGCCGAAGCGCATCCTGAGCACCTTCGCCTCGCGCGGCGTCAGGCTGTCGAGCACGTCCTTCGTCACGTCGCGCAGGCTCGCGTAGAGCGCGGCGTCGGCCGGGGCCAGCGTGTTCTGGTCCTCGATGAAGTCGCCGAGATGCGAGTCGTCGTCGTCGCCGATCGGCGTCTCCATCGAGATCGGCTCCTTCGAGATCTTCATGATCTTGCGGATCTTGTCCTCGGGCATCTCCATCTTCTCGGCGAGCGTCGCCGGATCCGGCTCGGCGCCGGTCTCCTGGAGGATCTGCCGGCTGATCCGGTTCATCTTGTTGATCGTCTCGATCATGTGGACCGGGATGCGGATGGTCCGCGCCTGGTCGGCGATCGACCGGGTGATCGCCTGCCGGATCCACCACGTCGCGTACGTCGAGAACTTGTACCCGCGGCGATATTCGAACTTGTCGACCGCCTTCATCAGGCCGATGTTGCCTTCCTGGATCAGGTCGAGGAACTGCAGGCCGCGATTCGTGTACTTCTTCGCGATCGAGATCACGAGGCGCAGGTTGGCCTCGGTCATCTCGCGCTTCGCCTTGCGGGCCTTCGCCTCGCCGGTCGCCATCTGCTTGTTGATGTCGCGGAGCACCTTGAGCGGCAGCAGCACGCGCAGTTCGAGGTCGGCGAGCTTGGTCTGCAGCTCCTGGATGGCCGGGACGTTGCGCGCCAGCGTGACGCTGTAGCTGTGGCCCGCGTTGACTTCGCCGACGACCCATTTCAGGTTCGTCTCGTGACCGGGCCACGAACGGATGAAGTGCTGGCGCGGCATCCCGGCCTTGTTGACCGAGATGTCGAGGATCTGGCGCTCGATGCTGCGCGCCTCGTCGACCTGCGAGCGGAGCGTGTCGCACAGCTTCTCGACGATCTTCGCCGTGAAGCGGATCGTCATCAGCTCGCCGGAGATCGCCTCCTGCGCCTTCACGTACGGACGCGTCCCGATGTCGCGTTCCTTCTCGAATGCACGGCGCATCTTGTCGAACTGCTGCGCGACCACGTCGAACTTCTCGAGCGCGCCCCGCTTCAGTTCCTCGAGCGCCTTCGCGTTGATCGCCGCGATGTCCTCGACGTCGTCTTCCTCCTCGCTTGCCTCGTCGGTCGCGTCGTCGTCGCTCTCGGCAGCCGGCGCGATCACCACGGGCGGCACCACCGGCTTCCCGTACGTCTGCGGCTCGGGCGGCGCGTTCGGATCGATCAGCCCGTCGACCACCTCGTCGATGCGCATCTCGTCGAGCTTGATCTTGTCGGCCATGGCGAGGATCTCGGCGATCGTCGTCGGGCATGCGGCGATCGACATGACCATGTGCTTCAGGCCGTCCTCGATCCGCTTCGCGATCTCGATCTCGCCTTCGCGGGTCAGCAGTTCGACCGAACCCATCTCGCGCATGTACATGCGCACCGGGTCGGTCGTGCGGCCGAACTCGGAGTCGACCGTCGACAGCGCGGCTTCCGCCTCTTCCTCGGCGTCGTCGTCGCTGGTCGCGACCGGCGCGTTGTCGTTGATCAGCAGCGTCTCCGCATCGGGGGCCTGGTCGTAGACCGCGATCCCCATGTCGTTGAACGTGCCGATGATCCCTTCGATCGCCTCCGCGTCGACGACGTCGTCCGGCAGGTGGTCGTTGATCTCCGCATAGGTCAGGAAGCCGCGCTCCTTGCCGAGCTTGATCAGCGTCTTCAGCTTCGTGCGGCGCGCCTCGAGCTCCTCTTCGGTTCCGGGTTGACGCGCGGCCAGCGCTTCGCGGAGGAACGCCTTTTCCTTCGCCTTCCGCTCGCGCGCCTTCAGCTTCTCGTTCGGCGCCGAGACCTTGACCGCCGGCTTGACGCCGTTCGGTGTGCCGTTGGACGCGCCGTTCGGCAAGGCGCCGGGCCTGACCACCGTCGGCGGCACGCCGCCCGACGCGGCGACCGGGGCCGCATCC
>CAXTDA010000059.1:0-13644 GCA_964242935.1 uncultured Burkholderiaceae bacterium
CGTACTGCTGATCGAGGATGACGCGCAGACGGGGAGCGCGGTCGTCGCGCTGCAGGCGCGCGAAGGCAACTCGGCCGCGCACGTGACGAGCGGCGAGGCCGGGCTCGCGCGCGCCGGCGACGAGGCGGCCGAGCGTCGCGTCGTTCGAGACGTCGGCCGCGACGACGTCGACCGTCGGCAGCGGAAGCAGGCGCTTGCCGTTCTCGCGCCGGCGGGTCGGCACGGTCACCCGTCGGCCGTCGCCCGCGAGCGCCGCCACCACGTGTCCGCCGACGAAGCCGGTGCCGCCGATGACGAGGATGTCTTGGTGCCGCATGGGGGTTCCGGTCGATGGCGCGACGCCCGGTCGGCGAGCCGCGGATCGCGGCATCTTAGATCAGCCGGACGTCAGGGAAGCTCGGTCGGGGTGAAGCCGCGCTGCGCGACGAAGCCCATCCGCGCCTTCAGCGATTGCGGGGCGCCGGTGATCAGCGCCGCGTAGTAGGTCGCGTTGCTCATCACCTTCTTCACGTAGTCGCGCGTCTCGTTGAACGGGATGGTCTCGGCGAAGATCGCGCCTTCGACCGGCCGCGTCAACGTCGCACGCCACGCGCGCGGCCGGCCAGGCCCGGCGTTGTACGCCGCGGTCGCGAGAACCGGCAGGTTGTCGAGATCGTCGAGGACCATCCGGAGGTAGCTGGTGCCGAGCGTGAGATTGGTGTCGAGATCGGTGACGCCGTCGGCGCGATAGCCGTCGAGGCCGATCTTCTTCGCGACGTACTTCGCGGTCGCCGGCATCAGCTGCATCAGGCCCGACGCGCCGACCGACGAGCGCGCGACCTGGACGAAACGCGACTCCTGGCGGATCAGTCCATAGACCCAGTCCATCTCGAGTCCGACGGCCGCGGTCTTCTCCTGCATCTGCGCCTGGAACGGCATCAGGAAGCGGAACGCGAAGTCGTGTTCGTTGCGCGTCCGGTCCGCCGTGTTGACCGCCCGGTCGAGCAGCTGGTTGCGGCTCGCGAACTCGGCCGCGGCGAGCAACTCCCGGTCCGTCATGCCGCGGAGCGCGAAGTTCCATTCGAGGTTGCCTTCGCGGCGCAGGTCGAGCCGGTACAGGTACAGCGCCCGCTGGAAGCCAGGCAGCGCCCTGGCTGCGCCGACCTCCGCATCGGTCGCCGGTTGCGCGCGCGCCGGCAGCACGATCTTCTGCCCGAGTTCCTCGGTCGCGAGCTGCCCGTAGAAACCGAACTGGTCCGCGACCGGCCTGAACTGCGCCTGGGCGGCCTCGGTCTTCTTCTGCGCCTTGTAGGCGCGCCCGAGCCAGTAGGCCCACGTCCCTTCGGCCGCCTGCGGTCGGCGCATCTCGGGCGGCATCTTCTCGATCAGCGCCTCGACGAGCTTCCAGTCCTCGGCGCGGAGCGCGCCGCGGACCTGCCAGCCGAGCACGTCCTCCGACAGGTTGTCCGCCGCGAGCGACTTCTTCGACCATTCGTTCGCCTCGAGCATCTGCTTCTTCGCCGCCGCGGCCGCGAGCTGCGCATACAGATAGGCGACCTCGGACGACGTCAGCAGGTCGACCGGCGATCGTTGCAGCGCGACCGCCCCCATCGCGGGGTCGGCCCGACCGACGCGGGCGAACGCGAGCACCGCGAGTTCGCGCCGCCAGCGCAAGCCGACACCGTCGCCTGCGTCGGTCTTCGCGAGCCAGAGCGCCGGCTTGTCGAGCACGGCGTCGAGATGGCGATAGAAGCGGACGCTGTCGCCGCCGCGCTCCGCGTCGGTCAGCAGCAGCGCGTAGCGCCTCGCCGCGCTCGCGTTGTTGGCGTCGGACGCGAGGCGGATCCAGGTCCAGACCTCCTGCTGGGTGATGCGCTTCTCGGCGGCGAGCACCCGTCCGAGCGTCGGGCAGCCGCCGACGTCGCTCGCGTAGTCGCGCGGCTGGGCGAGCGCGGCGCGTGCCGCGCGCAGCAGCTCGGTCACCGCGGCGCTGTCGGACGCGGCTTCCGCCTCGGCGACCTGCGCCTCGGAGCGGTTCGTCGCGCCGCGAATCAGGCGGAGCGCGCGGGCCACGAGCTGGAAGCAGGTGACCTGCGCGTCGTCGTTCAGCGCGAACTTCGGCATCTCGGCTTCGAACGTCGCCCACTCGCCCCGCTTCCCGAGCGCGAGCAGCCAGTCGCGCCTGGCGAGATCGGCGACGACGCTGCCCGGATTGCGCGCGATGAACGCGCGGACCGCGTCGTCCGGCTTCGCCGCCGTCTGCGCATCGCCGTAGTCGCGGATCTGCCGCGTCAACGACCAGTAGTCGAGGTAGCCGTCGAGCGGATAGCGTGGATCGAGCGCCGACACGCGCTCCGCGAACGCGGCCGCGCGGGGGAGGTCGCCGTTCCGGAACGCTTCGCGCGCGGCGAGGAACGCGTCGTCGGCGTTGATCGCCCCGGACGCGACCTGCGCGGGGTCCGATGTCGGCCGGAGCGGACGTGCGGCGAGTACGGCCTCGCTCACCCCCAACGCGAGGACCAGGCCGCCGCCGGCGATGAGGCCGGTCCAGCGACGAAGCCGTGCGAGCAACAACGGGACAGGCGGTCGCGATGCGGGCATCACCCCATAACGCGCGAGTCGCCGGCCGGACGACAGGGTCGACGCGGACGGGCTTCCGTCGATGCCGCACGGTCCTGACGCGCGCGTCGACTTTGGCTTAGCATGAGGCCATGATCTCGACGTCGCACGACCCGGATTCCAGCGGATCGTCGCAGCTTGCCGGCAATGCGCCGGACGCGTCTTTCCTTCGAACACGCGACGCGGAACGTCGCCGACTGCTGGTCCTTCGCGACGAGCTGCAGGATGCCGTCCGCGCCGCGCTCGACCGCCGCATCGCCGATCATCTTCGACCGCTCCTGCGCGACATGCTCCGCGGCAGCCGGCCGCCGTGGCGGATCGGCGGCTACTGGCCGATCCGGAACGAGCCGGACATCCGTCCGCTGTTCCACGAGCTCACGAAGGGAGGCCATCGCATCGGCCTGCCGCTGGTCGACCGCGTGCAGCGGCCGCTGACCTTCGTCCACTGGAAGCCGCAGTCGGCGATGGCGCCGGGCTTTCTCGGCGTGCCGGTCCCGACGTCGGGCAACGCGGTCTACGTCGAACTGCTGCTGGTGCCCTGCCTCGGCTTCTGGACGGGACCGGACGGCGTCCATCACCGGCTCGGCTACGGCGGCGGCTATTACGATCGAACGCTCGCCGCCCGCCGTTGCAAGACTATCGGCGTCGCGTACGAATCGATGCGGAGCGAGCACTTCGAGCCCGGTCCGCACGACGTTCCGCTCGACTACATCGTCACCGAGACCGGCGTCCGCTGAGTCTTCCGTCGACCCGCGGCGCTTCAGCCGCCGAGGCCGAGGCGCTTGCAGATCAGGCTCGACGGTCCCGACTGGTTCAGCGTGTAGAAGTGCAGGCTCGGGGCGCCGCCGGCGAGCAGGCGTTCGCAGAGGCCTGCAACGACGTCGAGCCCGAATGCGCGAATCGCCGCGGCATCGTCGCCGAACGACGCGAGCTTCTGGCGGATCCAGCGGGGGATCTCGGCGCCGCATGCGTCCGAGAAGCGCGCGAGCTGCGTGTAGTTCGTGATCGGCATGATGCCGGGCACGATCGGCGCATCGACGCCGGATGCGTGCGCGTCGTCGACGAAGCGGAAGTACGCGTCCGCGTTGTAGAAGTACTGCGTGATCGCGGAGTCGGCGCCCGCCGCGAACTTCGCCGCCAGGTTGGCCATGTCGTCGGCCAGCGACCTCGCCTGCGGATGCATCTCCGGATACGCCGCGACCTCGATCGTGAACCAGTCGCCGGTCTCGCTGCGCACGAATTCGACCAGGTCGCGCGCGAACCGGAAATCGCCCCGCGCCAGCGCGCCGCTTCCCGACGGCAGGTCACCGCGCAGCGCGACGAGCCGCTTCACGCCGAGGTCGCGGTAATGCGACAGGGTCTCGCGCATCTCGGCGGTCGATGCGCCCATGCACGACAGGTGCGGCGCGGCGGCGACTCCGTCGTTGTGCATCTCGGTGATCGTCGCGAGCGTGCCCTCGCGCGTCGAGCCGCCGGCGCCGAAGGTGACCGAATAGAACTCCGGGCCGAACGACGAGAGCTCGCGGCGCACGACGCGCAGCTTCTCGGCACCTTCCGGGGTGCGCGGCGGGAAGAACTCGAAACTGACGACCTTCGAGGGTGGTATCGCGTTCATTCGTCGTTCCTGAGAAGGAGGGCCGACAGCAGCCACGAGATCACGCTGTAGACGATGGAACCGAAGACGCCGGCCCAGAACCCGCCGACGTGGAAGCCGCGCAGGATGTCGCCGACGAACCAGAACAGCAGTCCGTTGATGACGAAGATGAAGAGGCCGAGCGTCAGCAGCGTCGCCGGCAGCGTGAGGATCACGAGGATCGGCCGGATGATCGTGTTGATCAGGCCGAGCACCAGCGCCGCCACCAACGCGGTCGTGAAGGTATCGACCGTGATCGACGGGATCAGGTACGGCACGGCCAGCAACGCGACCGCGTTGATCAGCCAGACGAAGATGAGGCGCATGGGGTCGAAGACCGCGAAGAAAACCGTCGTTCCCGCGCAGGCGGGAACCCAGTGTGTCGTGCGAACGCCGCTGGGTCCCCGCCTTCGCGGAGACGACGAGCCGATCAGTACCGGTACGTGTCCTTCTTGTACGGTCCCTGCGCATCCACGCCGATGTAGCCGGCCTGCTTGTCAGTCAACTCGGTCAGCATCGCGCCGAGCTTGGCGAGGTGTAGCCGCGCGACCTTCTCGTCGAGGTGCTTCGGCAACACGTAGACGCCGACCGGATAGTCGGCGTTGCGGGTCCACAGCTCGATCTGCGCGATCGTCTGGTTCGCGAACGACGAGCTCATCACGAAGCTCGGATGACCGGTGCCGCAACCGAGATTCACGAGGCGCCCCTTCGCGAGCAGGATGATCTTCTTGCCGTCGGGGAAGCGGACGTGGTCCACCTGCGGCTTGATCTCGTCCCATTCGTACTGCTCGAGCGACGCGACGTCGATCTCGTTGTCGAAGTGGCCGATGTTGCACACGATGGCCTGGTCCTTCATCGTCGCCATGTGGTCGTGCGTGATGATGTGATAGTTGCCGGTGGCCGTGACGAAGATGTCGGCCTTGTCCGCGGCATAGTCCATCGTCACGACGCGGTAACCCTCCATCGACGCCTGCAGCGCGCAGATCGGATCGATCTCGGTCACCCACACCTGCGCCGACAGCGCACGCAGCGCCTGGGCGCTGCCCTTGCCGACGTCGCCGTAGCCCGCGACGACTGCGACCTTGCCGGCGATCATCACGTCGGTGGCGCGCTTGATCGCATCGACCAGCGACTCGCGGCAGCCGTACAGGTTGTCGAACTTGGACTTCGTGACCGAGTCGTTGACGTTGATTGCCGCGAACTTGAGTTCGCCGCGCTTGTGCATCTCGTAGAGACGGTGGACGCCGGTGGTGGTCTCCTCGGTCACGCCCTTTACGGCGGCGAGGCGGGTCGAGTACCAGGTCGGGTCGGCCGCGAGCTTCGCCTTGATCGACGCATACAGCTCGGTCTCCTCCTCGCTGGTCGGGTTCGCTATCAGCGACGCGTCCTGTTCGGCGCGGGCGCCGAGGTGCAGCAGCAACGTCGCGTCGCCGCCGTCGTCGAGGATCATGTTCGAGTAGCCCCCGTCAGACCACTCGAAGATGCGGTGGGTGTAGTCCCAGTAGTCGGCGAGCGACTCGCCCTTGATCGCGAAGACCGGGGTGCCCTTGCCGCCGAAGCCGTTCATCGCGATGGCGGCCGCGGCGTGATCCTGCGTCGAATAGATGTTGCACGACGCCCAGCGGACTTCGGCGCCGAGCGCCTGCAGCGTCTCGATCAGCACGCCGGTCTGGATCGTCATGTGCAGCGAGCCGGTGATGCGGGCGCCGACGAGCGGCTGGCTCGCGGCGAACTCGGAACGGATCGCCATCAGACCGGGCATCTCGGTCTCGGCGATCGACAGTTCCTTCCGGCCCCACGCGGCGAGCGAGAGGTCGGCGACCTTGAAGTCGGAGAAGTCGCTCTGGGCGAACGGGGACTGCGAAACGGGTGTGGGCTTGAGGACGGCGCTCATCACGAGCTCCTTTTTCGAAGAAGTCGTGAGCGCCGTTGCCATCGCGATGAACACCGCGATGCGTCAAGCCTGGCAAGGCCGAAAGGGTCGGCCCGTTGCAACGCTCCTTGACGCGGAAGGCGGATTCTAGCGCACGGAGGCGGCGAAGGCCAGTCGCTCGGTCGCCGGCCGTCGCGTCGCGGATGCCTCTGGTCGTCGATGGCGGTGCCGCTCGGAACCGAGGCGAGAGCAGTCAGGGCGGTGGCTGCGTGAGCGCGTCTCCGGCGAGCCGCAGATCATCGACGAACGCCGCGTAGGCCTCCGCCTTCGCCGCCTCGTCGGGCAGCCGCAGCAGGTACGACGGATGCACCGTGACGAGCACGCGCGTGCGATGACCGCCGATCGTGTGGACGAAGAACTGCCGACGGCTCTTCTGGACCGGCATCACCCGTCCGAAGACGCTCTGCGCGGCCGATGCGCCCATCGCAATGACCAGCGCCGGCGCGATCCGGGCGATCTCCCCGTCGACCCACGGGCGGCACGCCTTGATCTCGGTGACCTTCGGCGTCTGATGCATGCGCCGCTTGCCGCGCACGATGAAACTGAAATGCTTCACCGCATTGGTGACGTACAGGATCTTCCGGTCGACGCCCGCTTCTCGCAGCGCGCGGTCGAACAGTCGGCCCGCGGGCCCGACGAAGGGGCGGCCCGCGAGATCCTCCTGATCGCCGGGTTGCTCGCCGACCACGACGATGCGCGCCGCCGTCGGTCCTTCGCCGAAGACGGTCTGGGTCGCCGGTTCCCAGAGCGGGCACGCCCGACAACCGCGCGCCGCTTCGGCGAGCGCGGCGAGGTCCAGTTCCGTCGGCGGTCGCGAGGCCGGTTCGATCGTCGTCGGATCGACCGCGTTCGCATCCGCGTTCCCTGCCTCGTCCATCGCGCTTCCTTTCGCCACGTTCGGACCTGCGGCCGCGGTCGGGTGCCCGGCGGCCTGCATGACCCGCGCGGTCCGGGCCGGGGCCGGCTGTGCATCCGCATCGATCATCGTCTGCGTCCGCCGCTCTGCGGCAGCCGCGAGCGGTGCGATCAGCTCCGCCTCCGGCAGGTTCTTCCAGTACTTCTTCGGCATGTGCCCCTGCATCGCGGCGAGCTTCAGGCGGGCCGGATTGAAGATGCTGGCGTAATACGTGCGCCACAGGTCCTCGAGCGCGTCGCCGTCCGGCGCGTCGTCGCGCCGCGCACCGGGGCCGAAGCTCAGCGACTCGCCGTCCCACGACGCGCTGCGGTCCGGCGTCAGGATCGCCCAGCGCATCGCGGTGAAGCGGCGGGCGAAGAACGGCGCGACCGCTTCGACGATGTAGTGCGACGGTTCGAACCACGCGACGAACCACGGCGCGATCGCTTCGGACGGGTCCCCGTTACGGATCGCCCGCTCGACCTGCCCCGGTCGCAGATGGGTGCCGCTCGCGTCGACGACCGCGACTTCGCGGAAGCGCACATAGGCCTTCATCTTGTGGAGGTCGCGCCGGATCGCCTTCGCCATCGCTTCGAGCCGGACGACGTCGGGGTCGACCGCGATCTCGATCAGCCCGGGCTCGCGACGCAGGCGCCACAGCACGCGGTAGAGGAAAGCGAAGCGGTCCGCGTCGCGGTGGAGAATGGCCGCGGCGCTCTGTTCGACGAATGCGCGCGGCACGGTGAACGCGGCGGCCGGTTCCGGCGTCCCCGCGTCGTCGGGGCGCTCGTCGCCGAACAGCGTGCCGTCGGTACCGACCGACCACGTCACGTCCTCCGGCCGCACCTGACCAGCGATCAGGCGCCGGGCGGCGTCCCGCCATCCGGCGAAATCGGTCTCCGAGGAAAGGACGACCGACCGCACGTCAGGCGAACAACGCGAGCTGCGCGCTTTCCTTCCGCACGGCGCGAACGAGGCGCGGCTTCAGCTGCGCTGCATCGAGCTCCGCCGCCTTCGGGACATGGTCCGCGAGCGTCACGAACGGCAGCACCTTGGCCATCGCCACCCGCAGGCGCGCGAGGTCGGCGCTGCGGATACGGCGGTGACGCCGCGACGCGATCAGCCGCTCGACCGTCTTCGCGCCGAGGCCGGGTACGCGGAGCAGGTCCTCGCGGGACGCCCGGTTGATGTCGACCGGAAAGCGCTCGCGATGCATCAGGGCCCAGCCGAGCTTCGGATCGACGTCGAGGTCGAGCATCCCGTCACCGCGCTGGACGATCTCGTCCGACCGGAAGCCGTAGAAGCGCATCAGCCAGTCGGCCTGGTAGAGCCGATGCTCGCGGACCAGCGGTGGCGCGGTCGGCGGCAACGCGCCGCTCGCGTCCGGGATCGGACTGAACGCCGAGTAGTAGACGCGCTTCAGCCGGTACGAGCCGTAGAGGTTCGAGCTCACCGACAGGATGCGCGCGTCGTCGCTGGCATCGGCGCCGACGATCATCTGCGTGCTCTGGCCGCCGGTCGCGAAGCGCTTCGGCCGGATCAGCGGCTTCATCTGCGCGGTCGCGATGCGGGTCGCGTCGGCGCGCTCGGCCTTCGCGGCGTCGATCTTCTCGCGCAGGCGTCCCATCGAGACGCGGATCGCGCGGCCGTCCTTCTCGGGCGCGAGCCGCTCGAGTCCTTCGGCCGACGGCAGTTCGACGTTGATCGACAGCCGGTCCGCGTACTGCCCGGCCTCGGCGAGCAGCACGTCGCTCGCGTCGGGGATCGTCTTCAGGTGGATGTAGCCGCGAAAGTCGTGCTCCTCGCGCAACTTCCGGGCGACCGCGACCACCTGCTCCATCGTGTAGTCGGGCGTCTGGATGATGCCCGACGACAGGAACAGCCCTTCGATGTAGTTGCGCTTGTAGAAGTCGAGCGTCAGGTCGACGACCTCGTCGACCGTGAAGCGCGCTCGCGGCACGTTCGACGACACGCGGTTGACGCAGTACAGGCAATCGTAGGTGCAGAAGTTCGTCAGCAGGATCTTCAGCAGCGAGACGCAGCGGCCGTCGGGCGCGTAGCTGTGGCAGATGCCCATGCCTTCGGTCGAGCCGATGCCCTTGCCGCCGAGCGAATTCCGCTTCTCGGCGCCGGACGACGCGCACGACGCGTCGTATTTGGCGGCGTCGGCCAGGATCTCGAGTTTGCGGGTGACGTCCATGCCGGATGTTACGACGGCCGGACGGGCCGAACGTTCATCGCCGACCGAGCATGGCTTCGGCGGCGGGCCGCCAACGCGGGAACTAGTGGGACACGTGAATCACGCTGCGGATCAGGGGATAGATCTGCGTCTTCCAGCGTTTGCCGCTGAACACCCCGTAGTGCCCGACGTCGGGCTGGACGTAATGGGTGCGCATGTAAGGACGCAGGTTCGGGACGAGGTCCTGTGCGGCGAGGGTCTGTCCCATCGCGCAGATGTCGTCGCGTTCGCCTTCGACGGTCACCAGCGCCGTCCGGCGGATGGCGCCGAGATCGACGTGGCGAC
This sequence comes from uncultured Burkholderiaceae bacterium, assembly GCA_964242935.1. Classification (GTDB taxonomy): domain Bacteria; phylum Pseudomonadota; class Gammaproteobacteria; order Burkholderiales; family Burkholderiaceae_D; genus CAHJXF01. The sequence continues at coordinate 9,584 of CAXTDA010000059.1, forward strand.
CGGCGATCGTCAGTTCGCCGGCCGCGAGCGCATAGCGCTGGAAGACGAGGTCGACCGTCTCGAGGAAGAACTCGGCCGACAGGTCCGATACCGCCATGTATTCGTCGTAGAACGCCCGCGTGACCTCGGCCTTGTCGAAGTCGCCTTTCGCGAGGTCGCGGTAATAATCCTTGAACGCGGTGGCATGCCGGTCGCGGTTCATCCCGATGAACGCGGAGAGCTGCACGAAGCCCGGGTAGACTCGTCGTCCGCCGCCCGGATGACGATGCGGCACGGTGCTGATGAGATGACGCTCGAACCATTCGATCGGCTTCGACGTGGCGTGGTGATTGACCGAGGTCGGTGCGATGCGGCAGTCGATCGGCCCCGCCATCAACGTGAGGCTGGCGGGTGTCGCCGGATGGTCGTCTTCCGACATCAGCGCGACGGCCGCGAGCGCGGCGACCGTCGGCTGGCACACCGCCAGCACATGGACGCCCGGCCCGATCACCGCGGCGAAGTCCACGATGTGCTGCGTGTACTCGTCGAACCCGAAGCGCCCGGCTTCGAGCGGCACGTCGCGCATGTTGTGCCAGTCGGTGACGTAGACATCGTGGTCCTGCAGCATCGTGCGCACGGTGTCGCGGAGCAGCGTCGCGAAGTGGCCCGACATTGGTGCGACGACGAGCACTTTTGGTTGCTCGGCACCTCTTTCCTTGACGAAGCGTCGCAAGGTCGCGAATGGCGTCGTTGCCGTGACCTGCTCGACGACCGGGACCGGCTCGTTCGCGACCAGGATGCTGTCGATTCGCCAGGGTGGCCGGGCATGTCGCACTTCGGAAAGGCGCAGCACTTCGCACGCGGCGGCGATATGCCGCGCGCCGGTGAGCACGGGCTCGGGCCAGGCGGTATTGGTCAACAACGGCGCCGACGCCCGCGCCCACTGGCGAACCGGCTGCATCAGGTCCGCGTGGCCTTGGAAGGCCGCATAGATCATATTGGCTCCTCGACAGAATGCGGACGTGACCGCAACATGCGTGCCAAGGCACAGATATTGCAATCGCCCCGCCTTTCGGTCGATCGGGGGTCGTCATGGAAACGTTGTCTCCGGTCCGGCCCAAGGTCGTCCGCCGCAAGGCGCCCGTCGCTCCGAAGATCGAACCGGAAGCGACGCTGACGATCAGCAGCCGGAATTATTCGTCGTGGTCGTTGCGGGGCTGGCTCCTCGTCCGCTTCTCGGGGCTGACGTTCAAGGAGGAGGTGGTCCCGGCCGACGACGTCGATGCGCGCCGCGAACTGCTGCTGCTGGCACCATCGATCCGCGTCCCCTGCCTGACCCATGATGGGGCGCGGGTGTGGAACACGCTCGGGATCGCGCAATACCTGGACGAGATCCGGCCCGACGCCGGCCTTCTGCCCGAGGACCGGATCGTCCGCGCGCATTGCCGATCGATCAGCGGCGAGATGAACTCCGGGTTCGCCAACCTGCGCGCGTCGCTGCCGATGAACCTCAAGGCCCATCGCCCGGGCCACAAGGTCTGGGCCGGGGCGCAGCCGGACATCGACCGCATCGTCGACATCTGGACCGAATGCCTCGAGACCTACGGCGGCCCGTTCCTGTTCGGGACGCAACGCAATATCGCCGACGCGATGTACGCCCCCGTGGTAACCCGCTTCCTCACGTACGACGTGCCGCTCGGCCCGACGTGCGCTGGCTACTGCCGCACGATCATGGCGATGCCCGAGATGATCGAATGGGTCGAGGCGGCCCGGCTGGAGCCCGAGGAGATCGAGGACCTCGAGATGGAGTTCTGACGGGCGAGGTGCCCTGCGCCCGGGTCAGCGGGCGTCCGCCGACGCCGCGATCCGCGCCGCGATGACCGGCATGTCCTGCGGTTCGAGCCGGTCGACGGCGATCCGCGACGCATCACGGAGCCGCTTGAAGTTGCCGTGCTGCGAGCGGGCGTAGAGCGGGTCGTAGTGCTCGGTCATCAATTCGCGAAATAGCGGCGCCAGCGCGTGCTCGCGGGCCCACGCCTGCCAGCGCGCCAGCGTCTCGTTGGACTGCAGCCCGTGCAGCGACGCCAGCGTCGCCGCGAGCGCTTCGGCGTCGTCGCCGAGGTAGGCGTAGTCGCGGAGCAGATAGTCGAGCCGCGCGTCGAGCGGCGCGACGATCTCGACGCACGAGCTCGCGCGCATGCGTTCGAGGAGCGGCGTCGGCAACGCGAGCCGGCCGATCTTCCGGCTCTCGGCTTCGACGTACACCGTTTCGTCCGGATCGAACGCTTCCAGCGCCGACGCGAGGCGCGTCTCGAAGCGCTTCTGCGACGGCTGTTCGATCCCCGGCAGGCCGCCCAGCACCGATCCCTTGTGGTCGGCGCACGCCTCGAGGTCGAGCGTCTGGCGGCCGCTCGCCGCGAGCGCCTCCAGGATCCGCGTCTTCGCGCTGCCGGTCGGACCGCACAGCACGCGCATCGTCAGGCGCGGCGCGAGCGTCTCGATGACGTCGATGACGTGCTTCCGGTACTGCTTGTAGCCGCCGCCGAGCTGCCGCGCATCCCAGCCGACGAGGCGGAGCCACTGCACCATCGAGCCGCTCCGAAGGCCGCCGCGCCAGCAATAGACGATCGGCTTCCAGCCCGCGGGCCGGTCCGCGAAGACCGTCGTCAGGTGATGCGCGAGGTTGGCGGCCACCAGCGCGCCGCCGACGCGCCGCGCCTCGAACGCGCCGCGCTGCTTGTACAACGTGCCGACGATGCGGCGCTCGTCGGTCGAGAGGACCGGGCAGTTGATCGCGCCCGGGATGTGGTCGATCGCGAATTCGGCCGGCGTCCGCGCGTCGATGATCGTTTCGGCGCCGTCGAGTGCGTCGATCGCCGCATGGCGCTTGCCTTCGAATCGCATGCTTCGGCGTCCCGGTGACCCACGACGTTTCGCTCAGGACGCCAGGTACGCCGCGGCCCCCGCGGCGACCGCCAGCAGCAGGCCGGCCTTCGTGAACCGGTAGACCGTCGCGTTCCAGCGCTTGAACTTCCGGCGGTACTGGCCGGCGACGTGCGACACGACGAAGATCCGGTTGATGAAGCCGGTCTTGTCACCGGCGTCGTTCGGCGATGCGCCGGCCGCGACGACGTTCTTCCCGAGCCAGTGGTTGAGCCGCTGCGCCCAGCGCGTCTTCATCGGCCGCTCGATGTCGCAGAACAGGATCAGCCGGTTCTCGCCGCTGCGGTTCTCGGCGTAGTGGATGAACGTCTCGTCGAAGACCACGCCCTGGCCGTCGCGCCAGCTGTAGCGCTGGCCGTCGACCTCGATGAAACAGCGATCGTCGTTCGGCGTCGCGAGGCCGAGATGGAAGCGCAGCGATCCGGCGTAGGGGTCCCGGTGCTTGCCGAGTTTCGCGCCGTCGGGCAGCTCCGCGAACATCGCCGCCTTGACCTCGGGGATCGTCTTCAGCAGCGCGGTCGTGTTCGGGCACAGCGTGGCGGCCGACGGATGCGCGTCGTCGTACCACTTCAGGTAGAACCGCTTCCAGCCGGTCTTGAAGAACGAGTTGAAGCCGGCGTCGTTGTGCGTCTGGGCGGCGCGGATCTTCTCGAGCCGCATCAGCGCGACTCCTTCGTCGCGGATCGTCTGCCAGTTGTCGGTCAGCGCCTTCAGGTGCGGGAACGCCGACGGTTCGAGATACGGCGTCGTCGGCACGCCGGAGAACGCATACATGAACACGTTGATCGGCGCGGTGAACGTCGAGTGATCGAAGACCTGCCGTCCGGCCTTGTGGCGCACGCGTCCGCGCAGGTGGACGTAGGCACCGCTGGCGGCGAACAGCAGGACGAGGACGACGAGGACGATCTTCATGCGGGCGGGAGCGCGTTCCGGGACGGTACCCGGGCTGCGCATTTTCTCATGCGCCGTGGCCCGACGAGCGGATCAGCCCTTCGCGCGCAACCCCGCCGCGTCGCGAAGCGCCATCGCCTTGTCGGTGGCCTCCCACGCGAACTCCGGTTCCTCGCGACCGAAGTGGCCGTACGCCGCGGTCTTCTGGTAGATCGGCCGCAGCAGGTCGAGCATCTGGATGATGCCCT